>JABFSW010000155.1 GCA_013140415.1 Nitrosarchaeum sp. | reverse complement strand
TTTCTAGTATTAGAAGGGGCACAAGCTGGATTGTCTTGGTCTACAATTCTTAAGAGACGAGAAGGATATCGAAAAGCATTTTCTGATTTTGATCCTACCACGGTTTCCAAATACACTTCAAAACATGTAGAAAAATTACTAGATAATCAAGAAATAATTAGAAATAGACTAAAGATTAATTCAGCAATTAATAACGCAAAACATTTTTTAAAAATTCAAAAGGAATTTGGCTCATTTGACAAATATATCTGGAGTTTTGTAAATCATAAGCCAATAATAAATAATTTCAAAAAACTATCTGATTTACCTGCATCTACTAGTATTTCTGAAAAAATGAGTAAAGATCTAAGAAATCACAGATTTAATTTTGTGGGTCCTACAATTTGTTATGCTTTCATGCAAGCAGTTGGTATGGTAAATGATCATACAGTAGATTGTTTCTGCAAGAAAATTATCTTGAAAAACAAAAATCTTATGACATAGTTTAAAAATGATAAAATTCTCTAACATTGTATGTTATTTGGAGTTTTTGCAATACATAGCCCGGAATCATGTCCACTAAATAACAGTACCAGCCGAAAAATTTTCCTTGGCATGGAAACTAAAATTAAATCCAACATGAAAAAATTCCAAATTTTGAAACTTATTGGATTTTACATGTCTGTTTTAGAGCATGAATGGATAATTATTTTGGATGCAAAAAATGCACATGATATAGAACAACTTTGTATTTCTGTTGGTATCTCTTCTATGAGTACAGTTAAAATTGTTCCTATGAATGAGTTTTCAAAAACTGTACAAAAATTAAAATCTCAAAAGTAAATTCCCCTCTTTTTGCTCTTCTTTAATCTTGTTTGTTAGACAATTATAATTACACATTAGACATATTGTATTTGTTGACTAATCTCAAAAGTATAGGGCGTTTTTTTCTTTTTATTGTAGGTGGAATTGTTGCAATTATTGTTGGCTCTTTTATGATTCGTGGTACTATGCATTTATGGGATAAGCCTGATTCAGAAAAAAAATCTGATCAAAATAATGACTAAAAAACAAGTATTGTCAACTAGTTTTAGATGCTCCATGACTCATCAATAAGAAAATCACTTGAAGATTATGTAAAACTAAGAATAAGAGACATTCCTTCTGAAATTCACCAAACTTTTCCAAACGTCAAACAAATTTGGAAATGTGAAAATCAAGTGGACTTTCTTTATGGGTATTATGTGGGAAAAATCGAAGAGGGCACTTTACATTATCTTCTAAAAGCAACACGAGCCTCAGCTGGTGGATTTGTTGATGTTTTTGAAATTAGGGGAATCATTGAAACATACAGAACAGATCTGAAAAATTCCATTGAGAAAGCACTTTCTCAGTGAAGTAGAAATACTGCTTTAATGTCAAGATAACATGGTTGGACCTCAAGATGGTGGATTTGGTTTTGATCAATCAAAAAAATATACAAGCGTTGATAACATAGATCAAGTATGTGTTCAATGTCAAGCTGGTCAACACAAAAAATGTTTGGTAAAATTAAAACAACAAGCAAATTGTGAATGCGAACATTGCTTAATTTACGGCTAACCTTTCTACGGTGTTTATTTTTAATGATTAAGTAGATTCAATAATGTGTTTTTTTGAATTTGCTAATATGTCTAAAACTAAACAAATTGCTGCATGGATTGCTATTCTTGGTGGTGGCATTGCATTTTTCTTTTTCTCACTATATGTTGTAGATTTCATGCGTTAAGTTTGAAAATTAGTGCTGTTTTTTTATATTCTGTCTATACTAGTTGGAATCTAATTTCCTTTTTAGTTTTTCAAGTTCATTTTTAGTCTGAATATGTTCATTACGCTCTTTTTCTAATAATGTCTGCACTGTTTCTAGTTCTTTTTCTGCCATGTTTAATTTTGATTTTAATGACCCTACCACTACACTTGCCGCTTCTATGATGCCTTTTGTTTCTCTTTTATCTCTAGTTTTATCTATGAATTCTTTTTCTTTAAGCGTAAAAACACTTGTTTCATTATTATCTTGCAGATTTTTTACATTGTATAGTCTTGAAGTAATCTCATCTAATTCTTTTTGTGCATGAATTTGCTGTGCAAGTATTTTGTGCAATGATGATTGTTCTTCTGTTATTTTTTCTTTAATTGCATCATGCTCTTTTGTAATCTTTTCAAGATCATGCTTCATTTTTGTGAGATTTGATTCTACTTTATCTAATTCCTCCACTGACTTTTTATTTTTATTGAGTCTTTCATCTATATTATTTATTTTTGATTTGATGTCTTTATACTCTAAATATGTCGTATCAAGTTCCATTTTTTTCTGATTGGATTCTTTTTTTACTGACATCAAATTGCTTGTTGCTATATCGTATTCTTCTTTTACGCTTTGTATTTTTTTTGTTATGTTTTCTATCTCTTCTTGTTTTGCTCTGAATTCTTTTTGTAAATCTATTACTTCTGTTTCAAGCGCTTCTTTTAAAATAACTTCTTCACTTTTTTCATATGTTCTTTCATCTGTTTGCTCCTTCTTCTTTCCAAAAATGCCCATGTTTATCTACAAAATTTCCCAAAAGATGAACGTTTCTTTAGACTTGTTTTGCTCTTGTACGAATAAACTTGAGGTAAAACCCAACTCCGCCAATAATAATTCCACCAATTAATGCAATGGTACCTAATACTGGACTGCTAGGATTTATGGTTGGTGCTAAAATTAACAACAGTGCACCAAATATTATCAATGCAAAACTCCCGCTGTTTCTTGATTTGTTGTGCTCACTGTGGGCCATGTTTCTTAGATGTATTCTGATACTATCTTTGCAACTTGTTTTCTTCCAATATCTGAGATTAGTGGCCCGATTTTAGGCCCTCTTGATGTGCCAAGTATTATTTGATACAAAATTTTAAAGAAATCTTTTGGTTCTACACCATTTGATTTTGCAATTTGATATATTGTATTTTGAATGTCTTCTGGCTCTTCTTCTGCATTAAGTGCATCAACTAGTATCTTCAATACTTTTTTTGCTGATTCGTCCATATCAATTTCTACTTTTTCTTGTTGATCAAACTCATCTGCAAAATTTCCTGCCAACTCAATTAGTTTTTCTATTTGTGGTTCTGGATTTTTGATTGCTCCATAATCTATCAATTTTTTCATTACTCTTTCTATTCTGTCTTCTTTGAACATTTTAGCTAATTCCACTAGTAATCTATAGTTAACATGAATTCCTGGTTCTTTTGGAGGATTTAGTAGATTGACATATTCGTAAAGTCCTTTTGATTTTATTACCTTGGCCTGATTATCCACTTTAATTTTTCCAAAAAATATGTCTTCTAATTCATTATATTCATTCATTAATGATGGTATGTCTTCCAATCCTACTTCTCTTGCACCTGTAATTCTTTTGTAAAGAAGTAATAGAATTGATTTTGGGCTTCCAAATTCCATCCATTTTTGTCCTGTGACAACATTGCCTAGTGATTTTGAAATCTTTCTTCCTCCTTTATCTAAAAACATTTCATATTTGACATGATGCGGGTGTGGGAAATTCAAAATCTCATCTGATACCCAATCATTTACTTTGACAGAATCCATGATGTCTTTTCCATAAGCTTCAAATCTAATATCAAATGCTGCCCATCTTGCAGCAAATTCCACTTTCCATGCCAGTTTTCCTAAATCTTTTGTGATGTCTGCTTCTCCATTATGGCCACAACCTTTGATCATTTTTGAGCCAATCTCTGCGTCATGACACTTGTATCTTACTTTCTTCTCATCTGCTAGATACTCAAATGCTTCTGCGGTGTAGAGTCTGTTACAGTTTGCACAAACTGGAAAATATGGGAGAAATTTCTGAAATTTTTCTTGGCCTACAAGTTCTGAAATTTTATCTCCTATCTTTGAGCTGTTTTGCAAAATTGTATGAATTTGTTCTTTTAGTAATCCATTTTTGTATGTGTCTTTTGCTCTTCTAAATTCATATTTTATTCCCATTTTGTCAAGACCATCCAAAAGAATACTGCTCATGTGCATTCCATATGACTCGTGACATCCAAATGGGTCTGGAATTAATGAAACTGGTTTTGCCAAATGCTCTTCTAAAGAATCAGGGAATCCTTCTGGAATCTTTCTTAATCCGTCTAAATCATCAGAGTATGCAATTAATTCAGATTTATATCCAAAGTTTTCTAGTGCAAGTTTTACTCCATATGCTCTAACCGCATCTCCTAGACTTCCGATATGTGGTACTCCTGAAGCTCCTAGCCCACTTTCAACTCTTAAAAGATCTAAACTTCTACCTAGAGATTTTTCACGTTCTAGTAACTCATGAGCTAATTTGTCTATCCAAGTTCCTTTTCCAAATATTTCCTGCTCTGACATATCTTATTCTTGATTCAATGGCTTTGTCATGTATGGTCCATATAACGAATACCCTAATTTTTGATAATATTCTCTTGTTCCTACTGCACTAATCACTAAGAGTTTTGTAGCATCAAATTCTTCTTTAGAAATTCTTTCAGCCTCTTTCATCAAATTTTTCCCCAATCCTGAATGTTGTATTTGATTTTCTCCTTTTTCTCCCAACTTTAATGATTTACCGTATACATGTAGTTCTCGTACAATGCAAGAGTTGTTTCCAACTTCTTTTCTATGTGTCAAAATACTTGGTTTTCTTAATCTCAAAAATCCATAAATTGAGTCATTTGTATCTTCATATGACAAAAATACCTCATTTCCACCTGATGATTCGTAATCAATTCTGTTTAATTTTAGATTCTGATCATCTGTCTTTTTGTTTGATAGTCCTGCCTCTCTGCATCTTATGCATTTACATGAAATACCTTGTTTGCTCAGATTTTGATGTACTATTTGTCTGAGGTTTCCTGATTTTGGACCTGCTATGATCTCATTTGGCGATATCTCTCTTTGTACTCTCATTATTCTGACCCATTTTGGGATGTTTCTCTTTACTTCAGTTAGAACTCTGATCATATCTTGATCTGAATATGGGATGTATTTCCCACGTTTGTATTCGTCATAAAGTGGGGTGTTCTCTATGACTAGTGATGGATAAATTTTCAGCATGTCTGGTCTGAGTTGTGAGTCATCAAATAATTTTTTAAAATCAGCAATGTCTCCCTCTGGAGTCATTGTAGGAAGACCTGGCATCATATGCGCCACAATTTTATATCCAGCATCTTTTGAAATTTGAAATGATTCTGTTACGTCATTGTAATCATGTCCTCTATTGACAATTTTGTACACTCTTTCTTGTAATGACTGAACTCCGATCTCTATTCGTGTAATTCCATAATCTAGCATTGCATCAATGTGTTTTTGTTTGCAGTAATCTGGTTTTGTTTCAATTGTAAATCCCACATTTCTTATTTTTGCATGTTCATTGTTTGATTTTGCTTCTTCTAAATTGTTTGAATCCGTTCCATTTAGTGCATCATAGCAAGACTTGATAAAATTTTCTTGATATTCTTTTGGCATGAATAAAAATGTCCCTCCTACAATTACTATTTCCATTTTTGATGGATCATGTCCATATGCAATCAGTTTTTCAATTTTTGTTGTGATTTGGAGTTTGGGATCGTATTTGTTTTCAATTGCATTAAGTGTTGATGGTTCCTTTCCTGTATAGCTATTGGGAGAATTATATTCAATTCCACCTGGGCAATATGTACATCTGCCGTGTGGACATGCATATGGCTTTGGCATTAATGCAATTATTGATACTCCAGATGCAGTCTTGATTGGTTTTTTAAGCAAAACTTTTTGTAATTTAGAAAAATCTGAATCTTTTGCCATTGATAGAATTTCATGGTTTCTGGGAATTCGCTCAAGTGCATATTTTGCACATATTTTTTTAATTTCATTTTTGACTTGTTTTTTGGTTGGTTCATTTACCGTTAGGAGGTTTTGCATGATTTCACCACATGCTTTTGAAAATATGGGCTCCAACTTATTCATGAATATTCCTGTTGTATTGTACATAAATTCGTTAAATAATACTCATTTTTATTTTTCAATACTTTCTAGAAGTGATTATTTTATCCTTTTTCTATTCTTAACCTTCTAATGATTACAGTCTTAGCATCAGATCAATCATCAAAACAACACTGCCTGCTGCTACTGTTATTATCATGAATGGGAATCCAATTTTGAAAAATTGCATGAAGGTAATTTTGTAACCATGTTTTTCTGCCAGTCCTATAGCAATGATTCCTGCACTGGATCCAATAAGTGTACCATTTCCCCCAAGCCCTACTCCCAAAGATAATGCCCACCAAAGGGGACTAATAGCATTATGAAATTCTGCGGCAATGGTTGGATTTTGATTTAGAACATCAATTAGCGGTATCATAGTTGCAGCAAATGGAATGTTATCTACAAAGGAACTTGCAATTGCAGACACCCATGTTATCACAAAGAAACTTGCCCATGGGTTTCCTGCTGTTATGCCAAGTGCAGTCTTGGCCAACACATCAATCATCCCAGATTCTTTTCCGATATTTATGGTGATAAAAAGACACGCAAAGAATATGAGAGTGCTCCAGTCAACATCATGTAATATTTTTTCAGGTTTTATTTTTGATATGAGTAGCAAAATGCCTGCTCCACCAAGTGCAACAAGTGAAGGTTCAATGTGTAAACTACCATGAATAACAAAAAGTACTATAACACTAAACAACACCAATAATGATTTTATCAAAAGCGGTCTATCCTTAATGAGTGATATCTCATTTTGGCTCATTAATTCTCCAAGATTTTGTGGTGTTATTCTTAGATCTTTTCTAAAAAATACTTTGAACAAAATAAGTGATACTATTAACGAAATTCCAATTACAGGACCCATGTGAATCAAAAATGCACTAAAGTCAATATTAGCAGCCGAACCTATCATTATGTTTGGAGGATCTCCAATAAGAGTAGCAGTTCCACCTACGTTTGATGCAAGTACCTGTGCAAGTATGAATGGAATAGGCGACATGCGAAAAGTTTTGAAGATGGAAATAGTGATGGGAATCATAAGCAAAATTGTTGTAACATTGTCTATGAACATCGATGTAACTGCAGTAAATACACTCATCATGACCAAAAGCTTCCACATGTTTCCTTTGGATGCTTTACACATTTTGATTCCAATATACTGGAAAATTCCTGTCTCAGCTAAAATGATCACAATGATCATCATTCCTAGCAAAAGACCTATTGTGTTAAAATCAACAGAACGAATTGCAAATTCAAAACTTTGATCAGCTTGAAAAAGACCTGTGGTGATACCGATTATGATTGCAATGGTAGCTGCAACTAACACAATTACAGTTCTATGAACAATCTCAAATGCCAGTATAATGTATATTGAAAGCAAAACTATTGCCAAAAGACGCAAGGAAACACTTGCATCAAACCCTATCATTGCAGGCATGATCCAAATCAAAATGGAAATGATGCTTAGAAGTAAAAGTCCAGTAATTGTTTTTTTATGAATGGGTGTTCCTAACATTTCTCTATTTTTAAATAAAATGTGGTCATATAAGGTAATTATTGGTTGAACATTCTTTCACAACTGTCTAATTATTATGCAATTTTTGTAGAATTTACAAAAACTCCTTTTCTAGATGTAATTTGACCAATTTCCTGACTTGAGATACGGTGTTTTTTAAATATTGATTTTATTTTATCTGCTTGATCTTTTGATGCTACAACACAAAATCCTACACCCATGTTAAATGTTTTATACATTTCATCTTGGTTCACACCTTGTTCTTCAATTAATTTCATTATGGGTGGAATTGTCGGTAGTGAATCTATGTTATATCCTATTTTTTTGAGGCGAAGTAATTTTGTAAATGCTCCACCTGTAATGTGTGCCAATCCATTTATTTTACACTTTTGAATTATTTCTAAAACTGGTTTTACATAAATTTCGGTGGGTGTCAAAAGAGATTCTCCTATTACTCCCACCCCTTTTACTTTGTCTTTTATGGAATATTTTGTTAAAAGCGCTTTTCTTGCTAATGAATATCCGTTGGAATGCATTCCACTACTTTTTGCACCTATGATAATGTCCCCTGTTTTTATTTTATTTCCAAGCACCATGTCTTTTTTTGAAACAAGCCCTACTACCATTCCAGCTAAGTCAAATGAAAATCCTTTTCCTGCAATGACATCTGGCATTATTGCTGTCTCTCCTCCCACAATTGGCATTGCCGATTTCTTTGCACCTTTTACCAACCCTTCTACAATTCCTTTGAAAATTCTTTGTTCATTTTTGTTTGCAGCAATATAATCTACAAATGAAACCGGAGTTGCGCCAATACAGATTATATCATTTACATTCATTGCAACACAATCAATTCCAATTGTGTTGTATTTTTTCATCAAATTTGCAATTACTACTTTGGTTCCTACACCATCTGTGTGTGTAGCTAATAATTTTCCTCCTGGAATCTCTACAATTCCAGCATAATGTCCAAAACCATGTGTGATTTTTGCCATTTTTTGGAGTTTATGTGTCGATCCAATCATCTTGCCAATTGCTGCTTGACTTTGTTTGATTTTGGCTATGTCCACGCCTGCCTTTTTGTAGGTTAAGACCATAGTTTCATGCGTATTTGCTGTGAATAAAAGAATTTGCCTAGTTTTTGACTCACATGTACATGCCAGCAAACTCTTCTCTATGCTCAACATATTTTTGAGACAATTCGCTAAATTCAGAATTAATTCTATCTTTTTCTTTCTCCAAATCTGATGTGTCTACTTTCATATCATAGAATCTATTTAATGCCTCTATTAACGTCGATGCAGCTGCAGGATCTGGCGATGTTTTGTTTGCTTTTGCAAGTAGAGATATTCCCTGAATTTTTCTTATAATGCATTCATTTAAAATTCCTCCTGGAATTCCGGTGATAAATCCCTGTGGAATCATACTGATATCTTTGTCTGCCATCGTTCTTATCAAATCTTCTCCTGCTGCACAATATGCTTTATCATCATGCTCTTCACTTGCTATCCCATCTAAAATTACAATTTCTTTTGAACCTTTTTTCTCTGCCCAATCTAAAATAGCTGAAACAAGCGAATACAATCCCTCCATTCTTAATGTTATTTCACAAATTATTGCACATATTGTGCCTTCTTTGTTTGCATAAAATCTAAAAGGATGACGTAATCTGCCTTTCATAAAAACAGTTGATGGTGGAAGATATTTTGATCTCATTAATCCTATCTCCTCCATTTTTAATTCTTCAATGATGTGACTAATTGCAAGTGGTCCTACAAGACCTGCTCCTACAAACCCTGCAAATATTATTGGGCTGTTGAGTTCAGTTTTTTTAATTTCAAATACTTCTGCTTCTGGAAACGCTTCTTGCATTCTTTACATCGATTGTTCTGTCTAATTACTTTTATGAATAAACAAATTTAACATGGTTCTTCCTTTGTCTGTTATGGAATAGATCATATTTGATCCACTTGCTTCTTTTTGCACAAAGTTGTAATTTACACAAAGATGTAAATAATTTAGAAATGATTTTTTCATTCTTATTTTTGATTTTGAATACAGATCTGAAAATGTCATTGGATTTCCTCTAAGCTGATACAGTAATTTCAGAAGAGATAATGTACTGTAATCACGTGTTCTTGCTTTTACTGCATCAAGTATTTGGACGTCTCTTTTTATAATAAAATCTTCGAATTGGTCTGCTACTTCTACAGGTATGTATGTTAGTCTTGCTCGCATCATACCGTATGGTACGGTATATTACCTTATTAATGTTAACCTGAAGCTTTGTTGATCCGTCTAGATGGTTTTTTTACACCTCATTTTGTGCCTACGATTCTATATTTTCTATCTTATTCTCTCATTTTATCAATTCTTTTTTGAATGACTCTACTTTATCTAAGGCAATTATTCTTTCCTTGGATTTTTGTATTTGAATTTGTTAATCTTGATTAGTTCTGCATATGAGCCAAATTTCGATGAGTCTGAAATTTTATCTAATTCATCATCTGATTCATCACTAGTATCAAATTTTTTCAATATTTTGTAATTGGTGTTTCTTTCTGCAGGTACTCTTCCAATTTCTCTTACTAGTCTTCTTATCTCTTTTGGTCTTATCAATTGACCGTGATTGGAACCTGCAGATGTTGAAATGCTTTCATTGATTAAAGTTCCTCCAAAATCATTTGCTCCCCACATTAACAACAATTGTGACATTTTCTGCCCTTCTTTTACCCAAGACATTTGAATATTGTCTATGTAATTATTTAGCATAATTCTTGCAATTGCATGTGTTAGCAATACGTCATTACCGCTACCTCCTTGTCTTATTCCATCATGCAATTGATGTTTATACATTGGAGCTTCACTATGGATAAAATTGAGTGGGACAAATTCTGTAAAACCTCTCGTCTCCTTTTGAATTTCTCTAATTTTTACAATGTGATTTACTCTGTCTTCATATGTTTCAATGTGTCCAAACATCATAGTTGAGGTTGTGTTGATTCCAAGACTATGAGCTGTTTTGATTACTTCTATCCAATCTTTCACACTTATTCTTCCTGGAGAAATTTTATCTCTTAGTTTTTGATCTAGAATCTCCGCTGCTGTTCCTGGTAGAGTGTTTACCCCTGATTCTTTGAGCCTTTTGAGATATTCTCTAATTGTTGTCTTTGATCTTGTTGCTCCATAGAGAACCTCCTCTGGTGAAAATCCATGTATGTGAATGTCTGGAATTTCTTTTTTAATTTCTCTACAAATATTTTCATACAAATCACCATCCATATCTGGTGGGAGACCAGCTTGAATGCAAACTTCAGTTGCACCTAATTGATGTGCTTCTTTTGCACGTCTTACAATCTCATCTGTTGGAAGAAAATAACCTTCCTCCTCTCTAAAATCTCTACTAAATGCGCAAAAACCACACTGTTTGATGCATACGTTGGTAAAATTGATATTTCTATTTACAACATAAGTAACAATATCACCAACTCTTCTGTTTCTAATTTCATCTGCAACCAATCCTACTAAATGAAAATCTACTCCTGTTGTACTGTATAGTCTTAATCCTTCTGGTGCTGATATCTCTTTATCGGATAGTGCCTTGTTTAAAATCTCAGAAACAAAAGAGTCTGAATTTTTAAGCAGTGATTCTATGTTGATACTCATTTCCAATACTCCTGTTTTACCAATCTTTCTTCATCCTCGATATCTTTCATCTTATTTCTTAACTCTTTGCCAATAAACGAAAAAAATTCTGGATAAACAGGAAACCTACATTTTAGTTCAAATCCTGCCCTCTTTGAGTCTTGTTCTATTTTTTTAATCTCTGGCCAAGAAAATTCTGGATTTACATAATCTGGTGTAAGTGGCGAAATTCCTCCCCAATCATTAATTCCCAAAGATAGAAAACTATGATATGAATTTGGAGATAAATTTGGAGGAATCTGTATGTTCATTTTTGGCATGATTATCCTTGTTAATGCAACAACCATTTTGAAATAATTTTCATTCGCTGAAGGAAAATTCTTCATCATGGTATCTTGTTTTGGTTGAAAATTTTGTACAATCACTTCTTGGATATTTCCATATTTTTCATGTAGTTTTCTTATTGCCAAAATTGAATCTATGATTTCCATTGGTGTTTCTCCAATTCCTACTAATATCCCGGTTGTCATTGGAATTCTCAACTTCCCCGCATTCTCTAGTACTTCTAGTCGTGCTTTTGGTTTCTTACTTGCTGCTAGATAATGCGGCATTCCTTTTTTTGTTAGTCTTTCACTGATATTTTCTAACATTATGCCCATTGATACATTGCTTTTTTGCAATTCTTTTAGATCTTCTTTATTCAAGTTTCCTGCATTAGTGTGTGGAAACAATCCACTTTCTATTGCTAATTCTGATGCATGAATCAAATACTCTGCAGTTGATCTGAATCCATTTGTTTTTAGCCAATCTCGTGCTTCTTGATATCTTTGTTCAGGTTGCTCTCCTGTTACAAACAAGGCTTCTACACATCTGTATTTTTTTGCAAGACTCAATAATTGTTTTATTTCTTGTTTTGACATCAAGGATATTTTTTTCTCACCAGGTTCTGCCTTGTAAGTACAGTACGAACATGTGTCTTTACATAAATTTACAATGTTGAAAAATGCTTTTTTTGAAAATGTAACTGACTCTTCTTTGAATTTTTTTCTCAACTTTTGAGCTGTTGAAAACAACTCATTGGGATTACTTTTTGAATTTTCGTAGATTTGTATTATTTCGTCTCTGGAAATTATCTTGTTTTCTAAAACATTGTTTAAACTCTCAGAGTTTAATACAAGTTTGTTCAATAGTTGTGTTGCTTGTCTAGAAGTATTTATGCTTGTATTGCTTTAATTTCCATTTGGTCTTTCTTCTAAGGCAATTATGATGTTAGTTGTTCTACCATCTCTTAGAATCTCTAAACTCATTTCATCTCCAACAGATTTTGCTCTTTGTAGATGAATCAAAATATCGTCTATTTTTCTTACTTGTTTACCATCTACTGATAGTATGATGTCTCCTCCAATTGGATAATTTACTCCTTCGACCTGAACTGTCTCATCAGATCCATGTATGCCTGCTTTTGCTGCCGGACTATTTTCTACTACTGTGATTACAAGAAATCCTACTGCATCCTTTAGATTCAAAACTTTGGCTAGATCAGGATCAATATCTCTACCCGAAATTCCAATCCATGGGTGATGATATTTTCCATTTTCTATTAGACTTGGAACAATTTTGGCTATTGTCTGGGATGGAACTGCAAATCCAACTCCTGTAAATTCGCCTGTAGTGGACTGTATTGCAGTGTTTATTCCAACAATTTCTCCTCTCATATTGAGCAACGGTCCTCCAGAATTTCCTGGATTGATTGCAGCATCTGTTTGAATCACATCTGGAATGGAATATCCTGCACCTGAAGGTAATAATCTGCCTAACTGACTGACAATCCCCGATGTCATAGAACCTGATAGTCCAAATGGATTTCCAATTGCTGCAATTGGTTCTCCAACTTTGAGGTTAGATGAATCCCCCAATGCCAGTGGTTGTAACAATGACAAATCCGCATTAACTTTGACAACTCCAATATCTGTAAATTCATCAAAACCAATTATCTCTGCATTGTATGAACGACCATCAAGAAATGTAACGACCACTTTTTTCACATCCTTTACAACATGAGAATTTGTAATGATATGTCCTTTTTTATCAAAAACAAAACCAGAGCCAACTCCACTAGTTCCATTTGCTTGATCTGTTCTTTGAACATTGACTCTGACTACTCCTGGTTCTGATTTTTCAAATATCTCAATTAATGAAAGATTCTTTGAATATGCTGTTGTTTCTCCTATTGCACTTGGAATGGGTTTGTCACTTACAATAATTTCAGATTTCATTGTAGTAGGTGTTATCAAAATTACTACAAAAATAACTGCAACAATTACAGCCCCTATTGTTCCACCTACCAACATTCCTGATTTATCCATGCGACATCGCTACCATATTTTCTATCTAAAAGTATTGCTATACACTTATCGAATTCTGAACATGATCTTTCATGGAATATTTTCTTCCTCTCCAAGATACAGTGCTGTTTTTTGCCTGAAGTAATCCACCCAAAAATCCTAGTACTACTATCAAGCTCCCTATGGGGGCAAATAACGCGTCAATTAATCTCAATTGCAATAGTTTCTTGACTTCAATTATTGCTCCTATGTAAATCATAATTGAAGCAACAAATGATGCTATAAATAAAATTGAAAACGATGTTGTTTCCAATACCAATAAAGTAGAATATGCTAAAATTGGAAATGGCATAAAAAGTAAGAATAACACTGCAAAGAAAATACCGATTGCGATTTTTCCATTTTGAAGATATAATGGAATCATCAGTCTTTTGAGGGCATTCCAAAGTGTACTTTTGTCTCGTGCCCACACTGCTTCTATTAGATGATCTCCTCTAGTCATTTTCATCTTATGTCCTGATTCTTTTACTTTTTTCCCTAGTGCCCCATCTTCAATAATTTCATGTTTTACACCTTCGTGCATTCCTACTTCTTTGTAGGTTTTTTGTTTAATTATGAAAAAACTGCCAAAGAAATATGCTGTCTTCTTTGAAGGATCATTAACTCGAATAGCTGAAAATCTTGTATGAAGAAATGTTGAAATCATAGGAAGTGTGATTCTTGTCCAAAAATCTATTGTACGCATTTTTGGAATTGCTGATAATGCGTCTAAATTAAAAGAAAGTAAATGTGATACTGCAAGAGAAATTACATTTTGTGAATGTTTTGTATCTGCATCTGTAAATAATAATAGTTCTCCTGTTGTCTTTTTGTATCCTTCCATACAGGCCCAATTTTTCCCCATCCATCCATCTGGTTTTATTTGCGCACTCACTGGTATTATTTTGGAATTTTTCTTTGCATACTCTGAAATAATTTTACTTGTTGCATCCTCTGATGAATCATCAACTACAATAATTTCATAATTTGTATAGTCTTGCCCAATTAACGAATCTAAACATTTTCCAATAAATTCTTCTTCATTTCTTGCAGGAAGAATGACTGAAACCTTGGGATTAGTGTGTTCCTTTCTTTCAAATTTATCTAAATATGGAGTTAATCTGATAGAATCAATCATAGATTTAATTAGAAATATCCATGTAATGGACACTCCAATTAAAATTGCAGTTAGTGAATAATTCAAAATATCTGAAATTAATTCCATGAATTTTATCTCTCTATTTCTTCTTTGATCTTTTGCAGTGCTTGCACTGTTCCACTTTCGATGTGTTTTTTTATCATCCCTGTAAACATCCCCATCACACCTGTAAGTTTGATGTCCCATTTTACATTCAGCAATGTTTTTTCATCTTTGGCAGTTAGAGTAATGATTTTAGTTCCGTCTATGATTCCTTTTGTAAATGCCGCCTCGATCTTTTCTTTGGGGTATAATTTTACTTCTTGCATGCATTTTTGGTCTCTAAATGCAATGGTTATCTCCCTGTTGACTATATTTTCATTTTTTGATATATTTCTAATCTCTTTAGTTCCTTTCCAAAATTTTGGTTCGTTATCTATGTCTGATACTATATCCCAAACTTTGTCTATTTGAGCACTAATTTCAACTGAAACTTCGATTTCTGCCATGACCTTTTACTCGTTAATTTCGCATTAAATATATTAGATTCCTATATGTACAGAAAGAGACTGTGATGGGCAACATGCCCAAAATCCAGAACAGTAACTCCAGTTCTAACGGCAATTGCCAAACTTCCGTCACAGTCAATTACCCTTAAAAAAATGAAACCCTCACGATATATGCCAAAAATTGGAACCTTTGATGGAGCAGGATTTTGGAAAAACGCTTATGCTCATCAACGTGGTAAGTTACTAAAAATGGTAAATGTACCTGATGACCAAATAATTGTATTAGTTAATAAAAAATACATTGAACTTCCTGCGGCTCTAAAATATGAAATTGAGACAAGTGGTATTGATAAAAAAGTTCTAATGTGAAATTTCGAAATTCATTTTAACAAGGTAATTTAGGAATTCTTATGTCTCATGTAACTTATGATGATTTTGCAAAATTAGATATTCGTGTGGCAAAAATTATTTCAACTGAACCCATCCCAGGCAAAACCAGAATTATTAAAGGAATCATTGATCTTGGTAATGAAACAAGAAATGTGATAATTGGTGGTGCACAATATTACAAACCTGAAGATATTATTGGAAAAACTGTAATTGTTATTGCAAATCTAGAACCAAAAACAATGGCAGGTGTAGAATCAAATGCAATGCTTTTGGCAGCTGATGTTGATGATAAACCATTTTGGTTAACTGTAAATGAAGATGTTCCATTAGGAAGTCCAATAAAATAATCTGAAAATAAACTCAATCTACGATTAATCGTAGATCATTAGGTTTTTTTCTTCTAGTAGTGCATGCAAGTTGTTTACTGATCTGTACACATCTGGTTCTTTTTTAGCGCCAGTGCATACAAGTTTTCCAGAAGAAAATAACAAAATTACTGTTTTTGGATCTAGCATTCTGTGAATCAATCCTGGGAATTGCTCTGGTTCATACATACTTCTTGGTAAAGTTCTTGCAGCTTGTTCAAGATGGATTTTACCTCCAAGATTAATTGATGCCACTATATTTTGAATTTCAACTGTTGCGTCTTTTTTTACTTTAATTCCACCTTTTCGAAGTTTTTGTACTACTGTTTTTACTGCCTTTCTTGCCATTTCTTCAGATTTTGATCCTGTGCATACCATTTTTCCTGAGGTAAAAATCAAAGTTGCTGTTTTTGGACTCTTTAATCTAAAGACTAGTCCTGGAAATTGGTCAGGATGATATTCTACATCTGGGAATGTTCTTGTAATTTCATTTAGGTCCATTTTCTGGTCAACTGAAGCAGATGCTACAACATTTTCCACGCTTACAATAGGCTTTGTTTGTGGCATATTCAGGTTTTTTCTACCCTCCCTATAATAAAAGCACTCGCCATTTTTTTACCCTCAAGTAGACTATTTTTACAATTTCTACTTTAGGTTGAATTTTTTATTATTTCCATTTGAATATACGAATGATTTAATTTGGATTCCCTTAACTCTGTTTTTATTGGATTTTACAAACATCGATTTTGATCAATTGTTTGGATTAAATGATGACACTAATCCAATTATGATGTTAATCTGGATTGTTCCAATTATTATTTTTGTCTTCTATGGACAGAGAATTCAATTATCAATTACATCTGGAGAAATAAAAAAAGGAATCAAAAAACTAGAATACTACAAAACTCAATCCCGAAATGAATTAATTGATTATATTAAAAAAAATATGAATCCTAAAGATGATCCGACTAAAAAAATTGACCGCTTTTTAGATTATTTTACTATAATGCCAGTTGACATGGATCCAAACGGAATAGTTTCCAAAGTCAGACATATCGTAAGGGCGCGAGAAGATTATTCTAGGGAACATGTAAAATTATTGTCTCCTCAAACAAGTGATTTAGAATTAACCAAAATTCAAACCCTGCTTGAAATTGCCACATCTTTGCAAATGATTTACAAAGTAATCAATCATCTCTACTTGACTGCAAAAAAACAGAATAACTATCCATTAATTTTACCACTTCAAATGATTTTGCCTTTTATATTAGAAGAAGCAGAAGCCATGCACAAAGCCATTCCTGCTTTTAAAATGGGTCAGCCTATAGGTGATGGAATAGGCCCTATGGTTGTAGGCAAAATGATGCTTGATACTAAAAAGGAATCCCTTGCTTTTCAAACTGTTCTTAGTGAAATTCAATATGATGGGCGAAAATTGTTTTTATTAAAAGCTGAAGGTCCTGGCTCTACTGTTGGTAGACCTGGAGATGCAGTAGAATCAATTATCTCTAAAAATAAACCAGATATTATCATCATGGTAGATGCTGCATTAAAAATGGAAGGAGAAGAATCTGCAACTATTGCACAAGGATTTGGTGCAGCAATAGGTGGAATTGGAACTGAACGATTTCAGATAGAGGATGTTGCAACAAAAAATAACATTCCTATTTTTGCGATTGTGATAAAACAATCTGTCAAAGAAGCCATAACACTAATGACTAAAGAAATTGCAGACAAGGCAGATAATGTACGCTCACAAATCTATGAGATGATTCATGACAATACAAAACCTGGCCAATCTGTTTTGTTAATTGGTGTAGGAAATACCATGGGGGTACCACAATAATGTTCTCAAAAGAAAAAACTATCTTTGCATATACTGTAGAAAAATGCAATAAATGTAATTTGGAACGAAAAAGAAAATTTCAAGTTGGGGATGTTCTCTTTACTGAAACCTCAAAATGTAATTCTTGTAATGGAATTACCGTAATAGAAAAAATCTTTGGCGAAACTATTGAGAAATAGTTGTTACTGTAACCCCATTCTCATTTGGAATAAAAGTATGCTCTGCCTGAGCGACTCTTTGCTCATTTATTTCAATTAATACTGGATATGCCTGAACTGCTTTTTTATTGACAAGTTGTTCTAATAGTTCCCTGGCTTTCTTTTCTTCCCAATCTTTTGTAATCCATCTTAATGCAAAAGGTAGCATGTTGAATTTTTCCCAGATATAGTCAAGTAGTTTATCTGCTTCATCGTTTTTTGTTTTTTTCCTTGAATTTAATGCAAATATGTTTTTTATTTTTCCATTTCTTACAAATCCTCCTCCTTTTTCTGTAGTGACAAATGGTTCACATGCATAAGCTGTATTTTCTGCTAGGGTGAATCCCCCAACTGACCAAATATTTGGAATGGATCTTCCTGCATGTATTGTATATTGTCCTAAAGAATGTCCACTAAGATTTGCAATTGGTTTGAATCCCGTTTGTTTTATTGTTTTTTCTATAGTTCGTCCAATATCACTTGCTTTGACTCCTACTTTTATCATGGACATTGCATTGCTTAATGCTTCTTCTGCAGCCTTAATCAATCCCTCAAATTGTGCATCCTGGCAAACGGTAACTGCAGTATCTGCAATATATCCATTAATTTGCGTGCCAAGATCAATTTTGACCAAATCAGAATCTGTAATTATGATTGGATCATTTGGTTCTGCTGTATAGTGAGCTGCTATTTCATTGATACTTACATTTACTGGAAATGCACATTTTGCCCCTCGTTTTTTAATCTGATTTTCCACTTCTTCACAAATTTCATAAACTGTTTTTCCGACCCAGTTTCTTTCTCTTGCCATCTCTCTTACTTCAGCAGCAATTTTTCCTGCTTTGATATAATCATCTAACTGCAATATTTTCTGTTCTTTTGAATGCCTTTAAAATGATTATCTGTTAAATCTCAAACTATTTTTGTAAATCTTAGGCATGCGAAGTACATTATCTTGATTGACTTCAAGCATCAAGGACATATTATTGCAAATATTATCAAAAGACTAGTTTTCATTTTTCTATATGCATCCATCATTCTAATCTAATTCATTTGACTCCCTGGTTCTAGATTTTGATAAATACAGTAAACCTTGTATATTATGATTTGAAAATGAAAAACATGGATAAAGTAAATATCGGACTCGCTCCAAATTCACGTCAAAAAGTTATTGACATGCTAGGTAACATTATTGCAGATCAATACATTCTGTATACAAAAACAAGAAATTATCATTGGAATGTGACTGGTGAAGACTTTATACAATATCACAAATTATTCGAAGACCAATATTCTGCAATAGATGAAGACATTGATGAAGTTGCAGAAAGAATACGTGCCTTAGGTGGAAAGACTCCTGCAACATTAGGTGAATTTCTCAAATCAGCAACCCTAAAAGAACATCCAGCAAAATATCCAACTGCAAAAACAATGTTCACAAATCTTTTGACAGATCATGAAACAGTCATTCGCAATTTGCGAAAAGACATAGAGTCTTGCGCCAAATTAGATGATGCGGGAACAGAAGACTTTCTTACACAACTGATGGAAAAACATGAAAAAACCGCTTGGATGCTAAGGGCAACATTAGACAACTAACTCCAAATTTCTTATATCTTCAATGTCGACATCATCAACGAATTTTATCCATAATTTAGCATATTGAGGATGTTATTCTTTTCAAGTGCCAAAAATGACACTAACTTAACTTTAAAATTTGGTCAATTTAATATCTGTCAAGCTTAAATTGGGCGACTTTTAGGATTCACTGGGATCGTGGTCTAGCTTGGTATGATTCTGCGTTTGGGACGCAGAGGTCGTGTGTTCAAATCACGCCGATCCCACCACTAAATCATTATCTTATTATCAAATCACATCCTAATTTTGTTGCCGAGCAATGAGGAAGAGTTAGAGTAATGACTTTGATATGAAGTAAAACTAATGGCTCTGAGCTCCGGCATGTTTTTATGAATTCTAGATGGTTTTAATTTTGTTGAATTTTGAAAAACGCGATATTATTTTGATTGTTGGTCTTTTACTTTTTATGATTGGATTGATTCCTTTCATGGCACCAATATATGCGGCTTTAATTGTAATTGTTATCTATTTCGGAATAAAATTCTATGTAGGACACAGAAGAAAATCTATCGAAAAAGAACTAGGAGAAGGCATCTGTGTTGACTGCGGTTCTAAAATATCTAATCAAAAATGTCCAAATTGTGATTCTGTAAATGAATAACTTCGGAAAGATGAGATCTGACAATATTACTATAGGTAACATCCGAATACTAGATTGAGATAAAATAATGTCAAATGACAGATTATCCGAATGGTTTGTTCCAAAATTTGGTCCTAGGAATTTTAGACTATCTGTAGGAATTTTGTTTTTACCTTATACTGGAATGGTAATATCGTTTGCAATTTGGGGTTCTCTTTCAGTAGAATCTAGTCTGGATAGATTATTATCGATTGGGTTACTCTATTTTTTTGCAATTGGGGTATCTGCCCATTGCTTTGATGCCTTGGGAAGTAAGAAAAGGCCTTGGGGGAACCTATCTCGGACCAATCTCTGGTTAGCATCAATTATTTCTCTGATTTTGTCATTTTCCATTGGAATGTATTATGCATTTTTAGATTCTTGGATGTTATTTCCAATAGGGGCAATCGAAATGTTTTTTCTTTTTGCATATAATCTTGAATTGTTTCATGGTAAATTTCATAATAATACATCATTTGTCATATCTTGGGGAATTTTACCTGTTTTTGCAGGAGCAGTAATTCAATCAAACTCCATATCTTTTGAAACGATAATATTTTCTATAATCGCTGGTCTTGCAAGCTATATTTTGATAACTGTCTCCAGAAAATATAAAATTCTAAAGCAACAAAATGCACCTTATGAAATATTTTACAAAAAAGAAATTATTCTCAAACTTGTCAGCTCTATTATAATATTTGGAACAATTTTCTTTTTTGTATTAAGACACCTTTTAATTGTTTAAAACACGATAATACTATATGAATACGATTTCTGAAAATTTGTTAAATAAGATATTGGATGCCCCTGTAGGTCAAGTGATTACTGTTCTTGGTGAGATATTAAATTGTGATATCCATTTAGAAGTAATAGAACAAAATGCTATCACACCTCACCAATTTGTGAGAAAGATTGCAATCATTGCAAATGAATTGCCTGTGATTAAAGCATACGTAGAATTTGATTCCACTGTTTTGCCCGAATCTATTGTGTCTGATCTTTTAAAGAAAAAACATGGAGTAGGAACTATTCTTAATATCAATAACATCAAAGCAACCAGAAATGTAATCTCCTTTAGCCGTAATCCTGATGATACTTTGGTCTTAAGGAAATATGAAATACTTCACAATGGAATTGTATGGTTTACTATTTTAGAAGAAATTAGATTAGATAATCTTGGTTCCAACAATAATAGCTGAAGTTCCAAATGTCAAATCTTGTTTGCAAACCTTTAATCCATTATTTTTCATAGTCTTTTCATATTCCGTTACCCAATTAGTGGTTCTTATGAGGTGAGGTAAATTACCAAACACTTTTTTCCAATCTGGGATAAAAAATCCTACCAAATCAAGTATGTTAAAGTAAAAGTTCCACATTTTTCTTACAAATCTATTTTTCGGATATGTAAAGTCGTGTAGAATTATTTTTCCACCATTATTAAGATGCTCAATACAATTTTTGACTAAAACATCAGATATGCAATATTTAGGTAAATACGATGCAGTAATACAATCAAATTTTCTTCCCAGATTTAGTTTTTCGGCATCCTGATTTACAAATGAAATATTTTGGTATGACTTTAATTTTTCTTTTGCTTTTTTAATATAGTTCTCTGTAATATCCACCCCAACAATTGTTGATTGTGGAATTTTGTCTGCAATTTGTTTTGTAAGAATACCAGTACCACATGCAAGATCCAACACTGTTTTTTCCGAGGATAGTTGTTCTAGAATTTTATTTTTCCACACATTATCTTTCCCAAACGTAGTCCAGTATACTATTTTATCATACGAATTGGCAGTATTAGTAAAAAACGTTGGAACTAAATCTTTTGGATTTTCACTACTCATGGTTATTCGTTGTTTCTTAAGTTTATGAGTTAATAGTTTTTCAATATTTTATTTTTTCACATACATTTCAAGTTGTTTAATATTAATAGAAATAATAAACAAATATTCATGATCCTCCAAATCCTGTTTTTATTTCACCAGAATACGTTTACTTTAGGTAGTGATCAACTAGTAAAAACATCAATGGTATGGAAGTTGGTGTTGGAACCAGAACATAGAGTTGTCATTGGATAACTACTTGGTTTTGATTACTACCTATTCATCTATGACAATTAAATTCTAACATATTTTTGATTTCATAAATTATTAAGTTAATCCGATATTTAGAAAGACTTAAGTTTTTGTTGAGTAATATTACACAATGGGAATTTTTGATGGGTTAACGAGAAACACAAAAAAAACTTTTGTAAGTGCTAGCACATTAGAAAAAGATCTATCCAAAATTTTAGTGAAAGATGTGATGTCAAAACAATTGATAGTGGCACCCTCTTCAACAACCATATATCAGATATCTAAAATGATGGAGCAGGGAATAGGTTCTGTTTTTGTGAAAAAAGATTCCACCCCTATAGGAATTATTACCGACAGAGATTTTGCAATTAAAATTATGGCAAACAAATATCCGCCAGATACACCAGTAGGTAAAGTAGCATCAATGCCTTTACAAACAATAGGCCCAAATGAATCAATTTTAGATGCAGCCAAACAAATGTCATCAAAAAAAATCCGTAAGCTTGCAGTAGTTGAAAATAACAAAGTCATTGGGATAATAACCTCAACTGATTTGACCAATCAATTATCTTTGATTAAAAACAAAATTCCTTAAAATCAAATTGAGAAAAAAGATTGTTTTCAAAGATACTTGTTGCAATTGACGGTTCAGAATCAGCAAAAAAAGCATTCAAGACCTCGATTTATCTTGCATCAGTATCTAAATGTGAAATTGATGTGATTCATGTGGTTTCATGTGAATTTGGTGGGGATAGCGCCGCAAGTCTTGAACTAGTCGACGATCTTAAAATCAAAGCAAATTCAATGTTAGAAGAATACAAAAAGGATGCCTTAGAAAAAGGCATTCAGCCAAAATTCATGTTAGAAATTGGAGATCCTGCAAATATGATTATAGAAATTGTTAATTCTAAAGATTATGATCTAGTTGTACTTGGAACTCGTGGCATGAATGTCTTTAAAGAATTGGTTCTAGGTAGTGTGTCGATAAAAGTTATGCATCATGCAAAATGTCCTGTCATGGTAGTACGATGACAGTAATTAATCTAATCAAATATACTATAAAATTAATAACCTAAATAACTCCATTTAATCGGTTTTAGACTACATTCACATTTCTCTCTTTTTCCACATTTAGGACAATTACAATCACAGAGCAATAATGAGGCACTACAACCACCACATTTTGTATATTCTGCAAAATCTTCTCTCATTGAGTAGATTATGAGACAATGAAAATTAAATGTGTAATTAATATTCTTAAAATTTGTTTAATATTTAATAATTATTTTAAATAAATTTTTATTAATCCATCTTTGGTATGTGTTTTTTACAATAGCATTTCAAATCAGTACATTCTTTCATTTCATGAGTATATTCACTGAGGGGTACCTTTTTTGTTTCACAGAAACATACGTCTGCTGGTGCAAAGCATTTTATGCAATAG
>JABFSW010000100.1 GCA_013140415.1 Nitrosarchaeum sp. | reverse complement strand
GTATATAAATTCTGTAATACATAAAACTGAAAAATTATTTTATTCAGTACTTTGAAATTATTCTAGTGAATTTAGAATTTTAGCCAGATTGATATCATTTTGGGTGATTCCTCCCGCATCATGAGTTGTTAAATCTACTATTATCTTATTGTAGACGTTAAACCATTCAGGATGATGATTCATTTTTTCTATATGCATTGCCGCTCGTGTCATGAATCCAAATGCCTGATTAAAATCATCAAATTGAAATTCTTTGTGTATTTTATTATTTACAATCGTCCAGCCCTTCAGGTTTTTTAATTCATGATCTATGGATTCTGATGATAATCTTATCATGATTTTATATTTACAATACTAAATTAATAGTTAGATGATGAGATTAATCATAGTTGCTTTGTATCGCAAATAACCTGATTAGTGAAAAAAATGAAAAAAGAATTACTTGATAAAATTAAAAATTCTATTAAAGAAAGCATAGTGGAAAAGAAAATAGGCATTGCATTTTCTGGAGGTGTTGACAGTACACTAATCTCTAAGATCTGTTCCGATCTAGGATATGATGTGACTTTACTGACCATTGGTTTTCCAGAATCTCACGATGTATTATTTGCAAAAGAAGTCAATCAACAGTTGAAATTAGTTCATCATGTTTTAGAAATTGACTCTCATACTTTTCAAGACATAGCAGTAAAAATCAAACAAACAATAAAGACAGACAATCTATCTTGGAATGAAAATTGTATTGCATTTTACTATGTATCAAAGCTAGCAAAAAGCTTGGGAATTGATCTTGTTGTAACTGCAAATGGAATAGATGAACTATTCTGTGGATACAATGCATACAGAGCAGCTATCTCTGAAGGAGAGTCAAAGATTCTTGAAGTTATGAATTCAAAACTAGATAATGAAATTAAAATGATGGAAGCAGTTAATCAAATCACATCTGAATTTGGTGTTAGAATTGTTCAACCATTACTGTCTTCTAATTTTATAGAATTTGCTAAAACTATTCCTATATCTGAAAAAATTTATGATTCTGAAGATCTTTTGAGGAAACACATTATACGAAAATTAGCAAGTGATGTGGGGGTTCCTGAAATTTCATATACAAAAAGAAAAAAAGCTCTACAATATGGTTCAAAAATCCACAAAGCACTGTTAAAATCTAAATAAATTTTTTGACTGTTTCTTGAACTAATTTGTTAACATTGCTTATGATTAATGGAGATGCCCCAAGATGTTTTTCTGGAGAAAATATTGAATCAATTTCTTTTTTTGTAAGTTTTGTTGAAAATACTTTATCATTTTTAATTGCATCAATATATTGAATTTCTTTATCTTTTGCCTCAAATGCAACTCGTTGCACGTCTCTGTATGCAATAAATCTCGGGACTCCTTTTTTAATTAATGCCTCTAAAACAAATTCTGCAAATATTTGTCCCTTTGTAATATACAAATTATCTACAATTCTTTTCTCATTTACCATTAGATTTGAAATTACTTTAATCATGGTTTCTAACATCTCATCTACTAGAATGGCTGCTGTAGGAAGTACAAATCTCTCATTTGCTGAATTTGAAAGATCTCGTTCATGCCATAATGGAATATTTTCAAAAGTTATTGCTATTTGACTACGTAATATTTTAGATAAAGATGAAACTCTTTCGCTTTTAGTGGGATTTCTCTTTACTGGAACTGCACTGCTTCCCATTTGACCTTTTTTGAATTGTTCAGCAACTTCACCGATTTCAGTTCTTTGTAAATTTCTAATTTCGACTGCAATTTTTTCCAAAGTTGCACCTATCAGTGCTAATTCAAATACATATTCCGCATATCTTTCTCTGGGAACTATCTGCGTAGTCACATCTGCCGGAAAAAGGTTTAGTCGTTTTGCAACTCGCTTTTGAACTTCAAGTGATTTTATGCCCATCAATGATCCTGTCCCAACAACTCCAAGTGTTTTGCAAATCAAAATTCTTTTCTTGATTTCCTCAATTCTTTCTACATGTTTTGCCATCTCTGCTGCCCAATTTGCAAATTTTAATCCGAATGATATTATGCTAGCATGTTGACCATGAGTTCTACCTACTGCTGGAATTTTACCATGTTGGACTGCTCTTTTTGCTAACAGTAATGCCATTTTTGCAACTTTGGATTCAATAATTCGTAACGCATCTCTCATCTGCATCGAATTACTAGTATCTACCAAATCATTACTTGTTAATCCATAATGAATCCATGGTCTTGCATTTTTTGTACATTTTTCACTTAATGATTCAACTAATGCCGCTGTGTCGTGATCACTTTTTGCTTCTAATTCTTTAATTCTTTTTACAGTAATTTTTCCTGACATTGCAGCATTGTGAATTATTTTACCAGCTGTTTTTGGAATAATTCCAATCTCACTTTGTGATATTGCAGCTATCCCTTCAATTTCTAATTGATAATTTACTTTTTTTTGCTCACTAAAAATATCCAACATTTCTTTAGTACCGTAACGTCCGCTATCTATCGGTAAAATTGCCAATGATTACTCTCTTAAAACATCAAAAATAAATCTACTTATGATTTAAATTGGCTTGAGGTAAAATTTTACCATTCCTAATGTCTACTGTAACTCCTAAAAAAATTGGAGAAAATGAGTATCTTATTGAGGCAGACTCGAATATTGGAATGAAAGTTCCAGTAAAGATCTATGCGGATGCAGAATTACTACAAAAAATGTTATCAGATAGAACTATTATGCAGGCAAAAAATGTTGCAACTATACCCGGAATTGTGGGTCATAGTGTAGTCTTGCCTGATGGTCATGAAGGATATGGATTTCCTGTGGGTGGTGTAGCAGCTATGGATGCTGAAGAAGGTATGATTAGCCCTGGCGGTGTAGGATATGATATTAACTGTGGCGTTAGACTACTTCGTTCAAATTTAACTGAAAAAGATGTTCGTACAAAACTAAAAGAACTTGTAACTGATCTTTTTAGTTCAATTCCATCCGGTGTTGGCTCCAAAGGAGCAGTCAAGCTCAGTCCCTCTCAGCTTGATGAAGTTCTTGTACGAGGTGTAGACTGGGCAATTGATAATGGATATGGTTCATCATATGATGCAGATGTCTGTGAGGAAAATGGGCAAATAAAAAATGCCGATCCAAATAAAGTTTCAGACAAAGCAAGACAAAGAGGTGCACCTCAACTGGGAAGTCTGGGTTCAGGAAATCATTTTCTTGAAGTGCAAAAAGTGTCTGAAATTCATGATGAAGAAGCAGCAAAAAGAATGGGTATCAAAGAAGGAACTATTACAATTTTAATTCATTGTGGATCTCGTGGTTTTGGTCATCAAGTATGCAGTGATTATTTGAGAATATCAGAACAATCTATGGAAAAATATGACATTCATTTAGCAGACAGAGAACTTGCATGTGTTCCAAATACATCTGAGGAGGGTGAATCATATAGAAAAGCAATGTTTGCTGCATTAAATTTTGCATGGAGTAATAGACAAATGATTACTCATTGGACAAGAAAATCTTTTGAACGAGTTTTCAATCAAACAGAATCTGATCTTGATATGAATTTAGTTTATGATGTTGCTCATAATATTGCTAAAGTTGAAAAACACAAAGTTGACGGTAAGGAAAGAAAAGTCGTGGTTCATAGAAAAGGTGCAACGCGTGCATTTCCTGCAAATCGGGACGAAGTTCCCTTAAAATACAGAGATCTTGGACAGCCTGTTTTGGTTCCAGGTTCAATGGGAACTGCTAGCTGGATATTGCTTGGACAACCAAATTCTATGAATTTGAGCTTTGGTTCTACTGCTCATGGTGCTGGTAGAACAATGTCTAGATCAAAAGCAAGAAGAGATTTCACAGAAGATAATGTTAGAAAATCACTTAGTGATAAGGGCATATTTATCAAGGCATTAACACGTGATGGAGTTGTGGAAGAAACTCCTCAAGCATACAAGGACGTTGATGCAGTAGTCAATGTTTCTCATAATCTAGGAATAGCCACTAAAGTAGCCAAATTGCTGCCTATAGGTGTGATAAAAGGTTGAGTGACGAAGACTCTGAGCTTGAAAGATTAAAGGCAAAAAGACTTGTAGAAATGCAACAAAATATTTCCACTAGACAAGAAATAGAAAAATCTACTAGCAATTTACAGCCAAAAGAAACAAAACATCCTAGAGACATTCTCATTGAACATCTTGGATTTAGAGGTCTAGAAGTTTTAAACAATGCAGAATTACAATTTCCAACCGATACAAAAACGGTTGTAGAAAAATTATCTGAACTAATTACATCTGGAGATATTACTGAAATTATTGACGGTGGAAAATTGTTGATGTTATTTCGATCAATAGGTCTTAACATAAGGATGGAAACTAAGATCAACATTGAACAAGATGGAAAGTTTGTGTCTCTGTCTGATAAATTAAGTAGTCATTCATCAAATGATGATGAATAATAATGGATACTGTTTTTGAAATAAGCACAAAAAATTATAGTGATGATTTACTGCTTATAAAAAAAACACTATCTCACATGGAAACACTAGTTGGTAGTTCTAACGGTTATGCTCTTAGTGAATCATCTTCGAAATTTGGATGGACTTTTTTCAAATTATCTTTTAAACCTAATCTGAAAAACGGAATTGAAGAAAAATTTGCAGATATGTTAAACAAATATCGATTGAACAACCCATCTCAAAAATTTACCAAATTTATGACCGATTATTTTCAAGCCAAAGGTTGTAGCATTAGAATTAAAATGCTGGACTAGACTCTTCTTCCTCTTTTTCCACCCTTCTTTCTGGTGGTGTCATGAGGAATTGGTGTTACATCATCTATTCTTCCAATTTTAAATCCGCCTCTTGCCAAAGCTCTGATTGCAGCTTGTGCACCTGGGCCTGGTACTCTTGAACCTACTCCTCCAACCGCTCGTACTCTGATGTGAAATCCTGTAAATCCTTTTGTATGTGCAACTTCTACAACTGCATTTGCAGCTTTCATTGCAGCAAAAGGTGAAGATTCGTATCTATCTGCATTAACATGAACTCCACCTGAACTAATGGAAACAGTTTCTCCTCCTGTTAGGTCAGTCATGTGAATAATTGTATTGTTATAACTACTGTAAATATGAGCAATTCCCCATTTTTCTGGACCCTCTGTCTTTGTTTCTGGTCTAGATTTTGTTTGAACCTCTTCATGTTCTTTCTCTTCAACTGCGGATTCTACTTCAATCTCAGCTTCGATTTCTGACAATGTCTACAAACATCTTAAAGGGTTTAAAAAACATTGATTTTTTGAATCTAGCTTATTTTGGGCACATTAGATATCATTATTGCTCAAATACTATGTTTTATTCGCTATTTATGATGTCCATCCTTTGGCTTGCAGTAGGTATTGCAATTGTTTCTGCATTATTAGGTTCCTTGATTTTCGAATTCCTAACATCTGATAATATTTCTCCAATAATTGCATTAGAAGAAAAATGTGAAAAAATTGCTAAAGAGGGATTCCAA
>JABFSW010000152.1 GCA_013140415.1 Nitrosarchaeum sp. | reverse complement strand
AAAAAATGTGAATGAAATTATTAAAATTTTGGATATAGATTCATTGCTTACAATTCCTGTTTCGCTACCATTTATGAAAGTAGATATGACTGTTTCAGAAGAAGAACTATTGAAATTTCTAACAGTAATTTCAAAAAATAAAGAAGGTGATTTTGGAAAAATTGATCCAAAAGCTGCATTAAGTGGAGATAATATCTATGATGAATACAAAGTATTGCTAGACGAAAATAAAAAAAATGATAATAAAGGATTAACTTCTGAATCAATAGGAATTCAAATTCCAACTATCACTAATGTAGATGAGACAGTAATCTACGATATGAATTTGATAAATAATCTGAAAATAAAATTTAGAGAATTGAAATCAGGATGGAAAGAACAACATCTTAGTAGTGGAGATGAATTTGATGAAGAAAATTACATTGAAGGCAATGAGCCATTTTTTACAGATATTAAAAAATCAATCAAAACAAGAATAGTTATTTTATTAGATCATTCATCAAGTATTGCATCAGATGCATTGGAATACAAAAAAGCTACGCTTGCACTTTGTGAAGTATTAGCATATCTAAAAGTAAAGTTTGCAGTTTATGCATTTAATACACATAATAGAGCTGTGATATGTTGGTTGATAAAACCAGACAATATGAAATGGAATAATAGTTCAGCCAAAAGATTGGCACAAATTGTTGCAAATGGATCTACACCATTAGCAGAAATATATGACAAAATGTTTCCCATATTACAATCAAAAAGACCAGATATTTTTTTGACGTTAACTGATGGAGAACCATCAGATCCTGATGCCGTTAGAAATAGGACAAAATCTCTCAAAAGATTAGGTATTAGTATGATAGCCTTAGGGTTGGGGCCGAATACGGTAAGAGCTACCACCATAGCAAACAATCTCAAACATTTAGGATATGAAAAAACTATAGCTGTAAGTAGACTACATGATATTCCAAGTAAAGTAATTAGAATATTAGATGCATGAACTTAATGAATCAAAAATAAAGTAAATACAATTTAGCCTATCAGATATTTTATATGAGATTACAACAGATGAAATTTCAGAGGAGAACGATTTTTGGAAGAAACTAAAAGAAGCGATATTGATGAACATCTGTTTGAGCGTTTTAAGCAGGAGATATGGAGTAAGACACCTCACTTTGAAGAGAACCAAGGAGAAACAAAGATTGTCAATGCAACACCGTTAATTGATATAACTGAAGATTTGAAAGAATGTGCAAAAGAGGTTTACAAAATAAATCTTGCCAATACAGATCTAAAAGTTTTTGGTAAATTTGATTCTGACTTACTAACAGGTTCGATAAAAGTCAGACCGGCAGTTCATATCATATATGATGCTATTATTACAGGAAAACTGAAAAGTGGACAAACAATAATTGAAGCAACCTCAGGAAATTTTGGAATTGCTCTTGGACAGATATCTAAACTTGGATTGACAGTAGTTTCACTTGTATCAAGAAAGCTACAGGAAGGAGTCTTTAAGGAATTAAGAAATGAAAATATCCGTATCATGGATCTTGACATGGATGTATGTCCAGCTCCAGGAATGAAAGACAATCCAAATATTTTAGCTGCAAAAGCAACTGCCGCTAATATCCGTTCACAATTATCTGAACTTGGTTTTGATCCTACAATTTTTGATAATGTAAATTCTGAAGTAGAATCACTTTTAGCGGCTCAAGATATCATAAACTTGGCAAAATTTCTTGCTAAGATATACGGTTGTTTCTGTCCAGAGCAATACGATAATGAACTAAACATTGATGCACACAAAACTATTACCGCAGTTGAGATAGACCAACAATTACATGAACATGGAAATTCATTAGAAGATTTTGGAATTGTTTGTGCTTTTGGTACAGGCGGTACTTCTGGGGGTTTGAGCAGATACATATATGAAAAATATGGAAAAAAATCAGTGCATGTAGTTTTTCCACCTGCAGGTCAAGATGTGGCAGGAATTAGGACTAAAGACAAGGCATCAGGTCTGAAGCTATACAAACCAGACACATACGCAGGACAATATGAGATAGATTTTGACCAGGCCAAACATCTTCTAAAGTTTTTTGTAGATAAGGGTCACGATATTGGTGAAAGTAGTGCTCTTGCGCTTTATGCAGTAATGCAAATGGCAAACTTTGGTACAGGTAAAAAATTTGTTGTTATTATTGCAGATGGAATACAAAAGTACAAAAAGAATTTAGAAGAAATGTCAAAAAAACAAAACCGCGCTCAAATATCACTACAAGAGGCAGTATCAAATGTAGATGATTACGATAAAATAATTTGGGTTCATACTCAATATACTCCTAGGGAAGAAGGAATAGAGGTAATTGCAAAATCTCTGGGTGTGGATAAATCAAAGATATCCATACCAAAGGCAAGAACTATTAATCAACTATTAGCAACCCAGCAAATTCCTGAAGAGTTAAGTGAAGATCTAAAAGGAATTAAAGGTAAATCATTACTAGTATGCATGGCTGGAAATACTTCATTAATGGCTGTTAATATTCTTGCAAGTAAAGGAATTGTAACTCAAAGTTTGAATGGTGGAATAACTAATTTACCTGAAGGAAAAGGCAGAAATCCAGGTGAATTGATTAAAGTAGCTACTGAATAATATCTTGAAATGTCTATCAATATCACAACCATTTGCGGATTTAATAATATCTGGGAAAAAAACAATAGAGTTAAGAAAATGGAATACAAATTTTCGTGGTGAATTTTTGATTCATGCCCCAATTAAAATAAGAATAGAAGATTGTAAGAGATTAAAAATTACGAAAAAATTAGTTACCGGTGCAATTATTGGAAAAGCTGAGCTTTATGATGTAAAAAAATATAATTCATCAAAAGAAGTAAAAAATGATCAAAAATTTCATTTTGCTTCAAAAAATTTTCAAGATAAAACTTTTGGATTCAAGATAAAAAATGGAAAACCATTAAGAATTCCAATTCTATGGAAAGGACAATTGGGATTCTTTGATGTAGAATTATCAAAAGCAAGGATCAAAAACAAAGACATTGTAACTGATATCATAGATGAAGAATATCGCTATCAATGGATTGGACATCATTGAGCTCACCAATATTTGGAAAAAATCGGAGTAGTATATATAAAGGACCTATTTAAAGTCCGTCGACATGCCTCAAACAAAGCCTATTGTTAGTGTTGAAAATGTAGTTGCTTCTGCATCAGTAGACCAAAAAATTGATCTTAATGAAATAACTGAAAAATTTCCTGACACAGAATATCATCCCGAACAATTTCCAGGATTGGTCTTTAGGTTGCAAAACCCAAGAACGGCAACACTAATTTTTAGAACTGGAAAAATGGTATGTACTGGTGCAAAATCAGAAGATATGGCAATCAAAGCAGTCAATACAGTAGTTCAAAAGCTACGAAAAGGTAAAATCAAAATCAAAAATGATGCAGTGATTACAGTGCAAAATATTGTGGCAGCAATCAACCTAGGCGGTAAAATTCACTTAGAAAAAGCAGCCAGAACTCTGCCAAGAAGCATGTATGAACCTGAGCAATTTCCAGGATTAATTCATAGAATGCTAGACCCAAAAACTGTCATATTATTATTTGCCTCAGGAAAGCTAGTTTGTACTGGTGCAAAAAAAGAATCAGACGTATATCGTTCTGTTCATAATTTACATTCCTTATTAGAAGAAAAAAATCTAATGATATATGATCAGTAAAAATAGTTCCCATATCCAAATTATTCATAAAAAATTTAATCATAATTGACTAAAGATACATTTGAAAAGGAAAAGATCAAACTTACTCCTGAAGAGGGGTTTGATTTAGTTGGAATAGATTATTTTGCAGATTCTGATAATAAATTGTACCTAGTAGAACATTTTGAAATGTATCAAGATGCATTAAATGCAAAAAAAGAACGTAAAAACTCAGAAGAGTATTTTATTTTATACAAAGGAGCAGTAGGAGAATACCTATGTCGATAGATTATAAAAAATAGTATAACTTCATTTAATTTTACAAACTATCTTATCATTGACTATACAAATTCATATTCAGTGACAGATAAAACTACAGATTTGATTGATATATTTTATGACAAAGAAAAAAACATCCAGAATAATTCAAATTCACAACAAATTATTAGAAAGAGTTCTAAAGCAAAATATCAAATTTTTGATGAGATAGAATTTACTCGTGGTAGAGAGATACTAGGAGACCTAATCGTTCATGGTATGGTAGCCTCAGGTGGGACAGATATAGACTGGTTAATTGAGCATAATGGTGGTTTTATCATTCTGGAATTCAAGGGGTTTCATAATGACAAGATCAACATTGCAAAGGGACAGATAATTGCATACGAAAAATTACATGAGAAATTAAATCAAGCCACAAAATGTTATCTGTATATTGTTGGTTGCGATGATATAGATTTTTCAAATCCGGATGCAGCAATTTGGATTTTTGAAATGAAACAATGGAAAATAGGAGCAATTCCAAAAAATACAAGTGATATTTATGGTGGTGATTCAGGAAAACAAAATAAATTCATTGTTTATCGTGAATATATGGAAGAGATCAGCATAGAAAAACTAAGAGAAATGATAGATTCACATTGGAAAGAATTTGAAAAAATTATGCCCTAAAAGAAAATGTTTTTGATTTTGTTTCTAAATGATTTTCTACTTTTATGGTAAATGTACCAGATTGATCCCATCCAGAACCTCCAGCTATTGCTAATGTAGAAAATCTACCATCACTTTTAACAGAGATTTGTTCAGACCAAATTAATTGACCCTCTTGATTTTCTATTGAGAGATTTAGTTTTCCAGATGTAGTTGATGTTCCACTAATTGAAATAATATCACCTTTCTGATATGTAGATAAATCTGTTTGAATTGAAAGAGTCGATGATGAATCTCCCGTAATTTGAGAGCTATCAAATTCAATAGGAGAAATTCCAGAAAGAGAGATACCAATTATAACTATTATTGCTAATAGTGCTCCACCGATACCTAACCCCATTTTGGTATTGTTAGATTTTAATTTTACAATTTGTGGATATGTTGTCTGGGTAGTTGTAATTTTTTGTTTTGCAGGTGTATTTGAAAATACCACATCTGGAATAACAGGTTTTTCTTGTTGTTTTTCTTCAACTGGGGATGCTCTACCAAGATATTTTTCGACCAAATTTCTAACATAATTTCTCTCGTAATTGCTAATCACTTCATTATTTTCACAAGCTCTAAAAATTTGTTTTAGTATACGTTCATCACCCTTTTCTTTATCCAATAAAGCCTGTACATCATCAATGAGTGGATCAGTCATGCGTGTTTTATTCTCCTATTGGATTATTTATGAAGTTACCTTGTTTAAGATTACTAAAAATTAATACCAACAGGCTCGAATTGCATCTTGATAGAAAACAAGGACCTTAATGCTATTGAATGGAATTTCTCAAATAGGTATAATTATCTAGAGTAAATTTTTTGAGCTTGAA
>JABFSW010000053.1 GCA_013140415.1 Nitrosarchaeum sp. | reverse complement strand
GAAACTAGAGGGGCAATTACCGCATACAATATAATTAAAAAGTGGATTTGACAAAATTTGATCCAATCCTTAATAGATAGCCAATTATTTTTGTTAAAGTACTATGAAATTAGTTGTAGCCAAGTTTGGTGGAAGTGCAATTGGTATTGATGGTGTTTCAATTCCACTAATTATTGATAGAATTAATGATTTAAAGAAAGATTCCAAGATTATCGCAGTTTTTTCAGCACCGCTTACAACTCAAAATGGAAAAAAATGCTCACTTACAGATGTGATTTTAGAACAAGGAAGAAGTGTGGAAAAAGGAACCAAAGCAACTTTGGATACAGTAAAATCATGCTATCAAAAAATTCTGGAGCTAGTAAATTCAGAAAATAAAGAAGATTGTCACAAAATCATAGACTTGTTCCTAAAAAAGGCTGAAAAGGCATTAGATGAAGCTCTTGAGAAAAAAGAATTTGCTGAAGAGATACGTTCACGATCATTGGCTTTTTCAGGAGAAATTTTGATGTCGCATGTGATGAAGTACATTCTAAAAAGTAATGGAGTAAAAACAGATGCAGTGAGTTATGAGGACTGGCCAATAATCACAGATTATAACATAGAATCAACAAATTTTCTTGCAGCAAAATCCAGAGAAAATATGGATAAAACAGCTAAACTAGTCGAAGAAAATGAGGTAGTTACAATAGGTGGTTTTATAGGTAAAACCCCAGATGGTGTTACTACTACGTATGAGCGAGGGGGCTCTGATAGAACTGCAGCTGATCTTGGGATATTATTTCATAAAAAATATGATACCAGAATAGACTTTGAAAAAGATAGCTCTGTAGTATCTGCCGATCCAAAAATTGTTGAAACAGGACTGACTGAAGTGGATCAACTGTCATACAATGAAGCAAGACTGGCAGGAATGTTTGGAATGAAGATTTTGGATCCCATTGCAATAAAGGAGATTGTAGAAAATGGAGTAGATATGCCAATTATTGTCACAAATATGAAAGATCCGTCAAAGACTACCATAATCAAGAGAATTCCAGATAGTAGAAACGATCATCCAATTAAGATAGTTACTGGAAAAGAAAATTGTGCAATTTTTAAAATTGAGACAAATTCGGCGCAAAAATTGCTAGTATCACTAGAAAAAGATAAGCGATATAGTGAATATGTAATATTATCTCCATTTACAAAAGACGGAGTTGAGTTTTCAAGAATATTATTTTTAGATGGAGATTATGTCAAAAGAAATGAAAAATATTTTCTTGGGTTTGATTCGCTTGCATCAATTACATACAACCGAGGAGTAATTACATTAATTGGCGATGAAATGTGGAGAGTACAACAAGTAGCATCAAGGACTAGTGCAAAGATTGGTGAAGCTGGACTAAACATTTTGAATATGGATGCACAAGAAGAGACTTCAAGAATAATTATTGTAGTTGAAGACTCTAAAGACAACATTAGAAAAGCAATAAATGCGATTCACAAAGAAAAATCTAAGATTAATTTTATTTAATTGAGTGAAAGTGGCGTTACGGGTTTTCACCTGTAGCGCCATTAAGGGTTTGTTCATGGACCGTTATCTAGACTTAGTCCGGCGTTACCCAAAAACACGCGTTAAGTATAGTTAGATTTTCTAGTATTTAGAGCTGATCTATATAGACAATTTAGCTACGCTCAGACACATACCAAAGAATCATGCCTGCACCGATTATTGCGTACCACTTGAAGTTTTTCTTGTTTAGAAAAATATTAGCTGAGGCTAGTTCATCTCGATTAGTAGCCAGTCTAATCTTTTTCATTTCAAAGGCCTGACCAACCAAACCAACTATTAAAAGTGCAATTGCGATAAAACCCAAAACCCATTCCATGCTGAAAAACATGCTTGGTCAAATATGTAGTTTCCAGATTTGTCATAAAATTCCATTCTAAAGATAATTCTTTAAATTAGTAGAGTATTTTCCCTCTCCTATGAAAGAAATTGGCAAAATTTGGATGAATGGGAAATTAGTTCCATTCAAAGATGCCAAAGTACATGTACTTACTCATGCCTTGCATTATTCAACATCAATCTTTGAAGGGATTAGATGTTATGATACACCTAATGGCTCAGCGATTTTCCGACTTGCAGAACATGTTGATAGACTCTTCAATTCAGCAAAACTATACTCTATGAAGATGCAATTTTCTAAAAAAGAGATCTCAGATGCGATTATTAAAACTGTAAAGGCTAGCGGCTTAAAAGAGTGTTACATTAGACCGTTAGCATACTATGGTTATGGTACAATGGGTCTTACACCAACTCCAAACAAAGTTGATGTATCAATTGCTTGTTGGGAGTGGAGTATGGGAGAAGGAAAAGCAGGAAAATTCTCTGGTGCAAAATGTAAGGTTTCAAGTTGGATAAAGATAGATTCTAGATCGCAACCAATGCAAGCAAAAGCAGCATCAAACTATGCAAATGCTGCACTGGCAAGAGTAGAAGCACTTGAGAATGGATATGATGAAGCAATAATGTTAAATTTACATGGAAAAATTGCCGAAGGCAGTGCAGAAAATATTTTTGTCATAAAAGATGACATTATTCAAACGCCTCCACTTTCAGCAGGAGGGCTAGAAGGAATTACAAGAGATAGTGTAATACAAATCATTGAGGAAAATGGTGGATTTGTAATAGAAAGAGATCTTCAAAGAGACGACTTGTATTGTGCTGATGAAATATTTATGACAGGAACAGCTGCAGAGGTAAAATCAGTTACACAAATTGATAAAGTAATAATAGGAAATGCAAAAATGGGGAAAATTACAAAAGCATTACAAAAATCATTTTCAGATGTTACAATGGGAAAAGATGAAAGGTTCTTGCCATGGTTGACTTTTATCTAATTTTCCAAGAAGTTTTTTACCCACAAATACAGTGATATAAGCATGGAATATTGTGCAACTGGAAATACACAAGAGATTTGTTGGTTTTGTAGAAAAGGTCGTCATGAAGATTGTATGAAAGAGATTCCAATGGATAACAGATCAGATGGTCCACATGATTGTACGTTTGACACAAAACTTGTTCCTTGCAAGTGCCAGCATTAAACAATTAATATCAAATACAAGACATATGAAAATATTTTATGAATTACGATAAAGAGTTTTGGGACAAATATGCAAATGAAAATGAGTCTAAATTTAATGAGGAATTTGCAAAATTTGTTAGGGATTTGGCTGTTTCATTACGTTGTATAAGCGTATTAGAAATAGGATGTGGTACTGGGATTGATTTGAAGCTATTTCCAGAAACATTTGAGGTTCACGGTGTAGATTTAAATGACACAGCACTAAATATTGCAAAAGAAAAACTTCCCAAGTTTGATTTTCAAAAATCTTCAATTACATATTTGCCTTTTGATGATTCTTCAATTGATTTTATTTTTACTCATCAACTCTTAAATTATCTTGAGGATGATATTTTAGAAAAAGGCATTTCTGAAATGCACAGAGTTGCAGGAAAATACATTATGAATTGTGAGAGATATGATGAAGCAGAAAAACAAATCAATGATAGTTCAAAATTCCGAAATATGCAAAAAAGATGGCTAGACTATAAAGTCAGAATTGTAAGTAATGTAGATATGCATGAAGAGATAGAACCAGATAAAAGTAGATTTACTCTATTAAGAAAACTTTAGAAAACCAGTTTCACTGTGAAATAGATTTAGGTAGATCTACAGGTATTTTTGGTAAGGTAATTGTGAATGTAGTAGGATTATTTTTAACTGAAATTTTTCCATTGTGTTGGTCTATAATATTTTTGCAGCTAGCCAAACCTAATCCAGTTCCTTTTTGTTTGGTAGTAAAGAGTGGTTCAAATATTTTATCCATGAATTCGTTTGGAATACCTGTGCCAGAATCTATAAAGTCAATAACGATATCATCATTGTTTGACTTTATCTGAATTTCAATGGTACCTCCTTGTGGTATTGCTTGAATTGCATTTACAATGAGATTGATAAAAACAGCATCAATCTTTATGGAGTCACAACTAGTAATAGCATCTGAATCAGAAACGGTGATTGTGACATCATGTGGGACATTAACCTTATCAATTGATCCTAAAATTATTGTCCTAAGTGATGTTATACTCAACTTTAGCGGTGAGTTTCGAACATAACCTAACACATCATCTACTTGATGAGATATTCTATCAATGCTTTTTTCTATTAGATCAAGTCTTTTAGTGATTATACTATCAGAGATTTTTGCATCTGCAGGATGTTGTTTTATCAAATCAATAGACATTTTCATAACAGATAATGGATTTCTCAAGTCATGAGCTAAACGTCCAGATAATTCTCCTATTGCTGAGAGTCTTTCTGCTTTGAGTACAGCTTGTGTTTTTTCCTCTACTAGATATTCTAGATTATTTCTTTGTTCTTCAAGTTCATGTGTTCTCATTTTAACAAATTGTGTTAGACTCTTGTTAATTGTAAGAATTATTATAGTAAACACTACAAGCATTGCTACAATCCCAAGCATGAGATTATCAACAGATATTTCTTTTTCAGAATTAAAGTAAGTTATACTAATCAAAGAAATAACTACAGTCATACAAAATATTATCAGTGTGAGTGGTATACCTAACTTATTGATTGTTTCAAATTTTACATTCTCATTGAAAAATATTTCTTGATTTTTATTATTAGAATTATTTACTAATTTTAAGCGACTGTGCAAAGAAAATATCAGCAAAAGATAACTGTACAGATACATCAAATCTACTGGATGTCCATCATAGTATGAGCCATCTAGTGTTGAAAAAAGATAGAATGTATCAGATATACTATAAATTAAAAACCCAAATAATAACAACATCCAAGAATAGCTTACTTCTTTTTTTGCCAGAAACATAATGCCAATAACAGCAGGAACTAATTGGAATGAAGACAGTATTGGATATGAAAGTGCAATTGATTTAGAAATGATATCTAATCCTCCTTCTGTTTCTTCTACGGCATTAAAACATGCCAATAGGGATGGAATCAAAAATGCAAAAGATAACACAAATGAAAAGAACCAAGTTTTTTTGGTAATTGATTTTCGGATAGATTTTAAAGAAATGAAAAGAAAAACAACAAAGAATGGATATGCTGTAATATAGAAAATATCTGCTTCTGATGGAAATGGATCCACGTTATAGACATAATCATACAAGTACCAAATCTGATCAGCAATAAACCAGCATGAAACCCCTATTGTAAAAAACAAAAATGCTTTTGCCTGATAGTGTTTTTGTTTGTATAATTTGATTGTGAGAATGACTGTAAATACAACTAACGTTCCAAGAATAATTTCGTTTGCTGGAAAAGAAACCCAGAAAAATTGTGAAGTATCCAGAAATGGTCTTAGCTGATAAACTAGAGTTATTGCCACTAGAAAGACTATTAAAAAAATGACAGATCGATGTTCTTCTTTAATTGGTTCTTGCTTGTTTACTAAATTATCCATGAATGCAAACCTCTTTCACACAGTGTAGAGTAATAATAAGATAATATGTTTTTGTGAAATTTTGTGTTTAATACATA
>JABFSW010000019.1 GCA_013140415.1 Nitrosarchaeum sp. | reverse complement strand
CATGACTATAACGCACTTCCTGCAAAACAGCAATTAGACATAGATATTGATTTACAAAATATTGAAGTTGGGCACACTCCAGCAAGCATTAGAGAATCATTACTTGAAAAAGTAATCAAGATGGGAGACAAATTTGTAGCTGCTGTCAAAAAAGAATATTCCCCAGGAATTATAGGGCCATTTTCACTACAAAGTGTAATTACAAAAGATTTGGAATTTGTAGTGTATGATGTATCACTTCGCGTTCCAGGTAACCCAATTGTAGCAACTACTAGTCCATACACAAAATATCAATATGGTAAAACCTTTGGAGTAGGCAGAAGAATAGCAATGGAAATAAGACGTGCCCAAGAAGAAGACCGTCTAGATGAAATAGTAACGTAGAATTTTATTTAATAATAAATGCCAAAGACATATTTCATGGATAATACAAATGATATTTGTTAATTGGCTAGATTAGGAAATATATTGAATACCTAACGTTTTGGTTCAAATAATTAAAAGAACGGTTTTTGTTTGAAACAAAATGCTGGATGCCATTTAACATTAAAATACAAACTCTTTTCTGTCAGACTTTTGTAAAATACACAAATGCCAAGAACAATTTACATCCGGGAAATAATCACAATACTAAAAGAACCAAAATTATGTCCCACATGCCAAAAAGATGACAGATTAGAAAAAAATGTTGTTTTTGAAAGAAGATCTGATGGTCAGACAATACTTTGCACACGTTGTGAAGCATTAACCGTAGTTACAAACCACAATCTTAGAGAAGTGGAATTGTCAGCTGCAAAAGACTATCAGGTTATGTTAAAAGAGCCACATCTCATACGAAAAGTGACATACTAGATTTCAGATACAAAAGATACCATCATAATCAAGAAAGCAACTCTTTAATTATATAATTTCTGACGTATGCAAATTCCCATTCCTTCAAATCAACATTCTTACATTCTTCTTTAATGATTAATCCAGCAAGTCCTTTACTCCAAATGTGTCTGTTTACATCATATACTTCTAAAATTTTACCATGTTTTGTGATTTTGATACTGCCATGACATCTTTTGATAACTTTAGTAGCTACATTTCGATACAAAACATCAAGATTAGCCATGAAGAAGTATTAGTTTTCTGGATATGAAAAATGTTATGATTTGTTAAGCAAATATCGATAATACCCATATATCTTAGAATGTAGAATAATCAATTGCTGATGATTAATAGAAAAGCTATATCTGATTGCTGATGAGTTTGCCGAATTATGAAGCATTTATCATATATATTTTAGAATTCCAAACCGAGAATTAGAGAATAAACCTCTACATATTGGAAAAGAAACGATATTGCGATGGAAGATATCACAGATATTGTATTAGGTGCAAAAAAATTTGCCCAGGAAAAACACAAAAATCAGAAAAGAAAGGATGGAGTGACTCCATATTCTGATCATTTGGAGGGAGTTGTAAACAGACTCAAAAATCTAGGAGTTACAGATAAAGAGGTATTGTGTGCAGCGTGGCTTCATGACATCATAGAGAATACAGATGTCACTTTTGATCAAATTAATGAAAGATTTGGAAGAGAAGTCGCAGTAATTGTTTTATCATTGTCAAAAGATCAAAACATTCCAAAAAAAGACAGAGAAATACAGTACATCAACCAGTTAAAAGATGCACCATTTCAATCAAAAATTATAAAATTATGTGACATATCTGCAAATCTAAAAGATTTGGCAAATGCACCAATCTCAAAAACTCAGAAAAACAAACAGATTAAAAAGATTTTACACTATCTTAGAATAATTAAAAATGACATATCTGAAAATAAATCAATGTATCCAAAAATTCAAGATATTATTGATGGAATAAATACAATAGGCATTAAATTTAATCAAAAACCAATTTCAATTTAGAATATTGAAATCATGTAATAAGGTCGATAATTCTAATAATCATTGAGATTGATTCAAGAATATATTCACAATATCGTTTCAGGCTTCCATGTGTTCTTTAAGGAGATTTTTTCTAACTAGAATTGGAATATTATACAACGTCCCTAAAGCCATAGCGTCAGATGCACGATAATTTCGTAATACCATATCTTTTTTTCCAGTGAAATACAGATTAGCACGCAATACCTCGCCGCTTTCATAAATTTTGACTTTAACCAAAACTAATTCATTCTCTTCACATATTTCTTCCATCATTTTGTAAATTGAGGGTACTGAGTCGCCTGCACTTTCAGTAAAGCTGGATATGTGTCTAGCAACTTCACCAGAAAAAGCCCTCATGTGAAATTCTTTGCCATCATCGCCTTTTAGAACCAACATTCCTTCAACTGCATAAGGATCTACAAACCCAACATAATCAATTTTGACCGATTCATAATCAGGCTCTTGTGCTTGATCAATTTCCATTGTATCTACGCATAATGTTTCAATTCAGTGCTTATAAAGATACTAAGTAATTGATTGAATTTGTGTTAATTTTTTATAACGATCTGAACAAATGTACAACCCCAAATTATTTAATGTCAATAATGAAGTAAAGCTTGATGTCGCTAAATCCTGAACGTTCGGTATCATATGTCCTTACAAAACATGTCTCATCATACATGAGTAAAGATTTTCTGTTGTTAGATCAAAATACACTGGTTAGACAAGCAGCTAAAATGCTTCAAGATTCTGAAAGAGACGACATAATTGTAATTGATGACAGTCACTTGCCAATTGGAATTGTTACAGACGAAGACATCATAAATAAAATGAGTGAGATCATGACATATGCAGAATCAGCATCTTTGAAAGATATCATGTCTGCACCATTAATTACAATTAGGGAAAAAACAACACTGCAGGAAGCACTTCATACAATGAGGGATAGTAAAATCAGAAAACTTCCAGTTGTGTCTAAAAAAAATGAAGTTATTGGAATAATTTTTCAGGGAACTATTGCAAATGTGATAAGAGATGCAACAGCTACTGCGCCTCATCTATTTAGTCCTCCTGTAAAAGCGATTTTAGGAAATCTTGGATTCGTATTACAGTTTGCAGGAGTTTTGTTACTTGTTCCTGCAGTATTATCAACAATATTAGGAGAAACTGTAACGGCTGCAGGAATTTATCTTACTACAGTACTTTTACTGGTAACAGGATTTTTCCTTAATGCATACGGCGAAAAAGCAAGCCTGAATATTCAACAGGCATCAATTCTTGTATTATCAAGTTTGTTGGTATTATCGCTATTTGGGACAATTCCATATCTGTATGTGATGCCAAGTCAAGAATCAGCAACAGAAGGATTTGTCAACGCATTTTTTTCAAGTGTATCGGGATTTACTACGTCTGGACTGACATTAATTGATGAGCCAGAAAACCTGCCTCAGAGTTTTACATTCTATAGAAGTTTCACACAATTAGTAGGCGGGATGAGTTTTATTTATTTAGTAATCACTGCACTTTATCCAGAATCAAAAATACAATCATTGCGAGGTTTTATTTCAGGCAGATCACTACACATGAAAGAGCTTTTTGGAACCATTACAATAATTTTTACAATATACATTGTAATTGTTGTGAGTTTGCTCTATGTGTTTGGAGAGATAAATATCATAGATAATTTTTCATTGGTCATAAGCGCATTTGCCACTGGGGGATTTTTACCAACATCTACAATTCTAGATGACTTTGGATGGCAAGAACAAATAATTTTAATGAGTGCAATGATATTTGGGGCATTACCGTTTACCTTTCACTATTCATTTGTTAGAAAAAAATTTCTCTCGCCAAAACTTGGCAAAGAGGTCCTAGCATATTTTATAATTTTATCTGTTGCAATATTATTATTCATTTTGTTTAGTGGATTAGATCCTTTAACTAGTATGTTTTATGCAGTATCAGCTAGTACAACATCAGGATTACATTCGCAAGAAAGTGTAAATTTTAACGGTGCCACACACACAATTTTGATTTTATTAATGATCATAGGAGGATGTGCTTTTTCAACTGCTGGAGGAATTAAGATTTTTAGGTTATTACAGTTAAGAGATTGTGCAAAGTTATTCAGCAAGACATATCGATCGGAGTTAAAACCACAAAGAAAAAAAGAGTTGGTATCAACAGTATTGATAATAATGTTATTTTTAGGAACTATAACTATAACAGCAGAATATTTGACAACAATTGAAAAGAAAAGTTTTGAGATTGCATTCTTTGAAGCATCTTCCATAATCACTACTACAGGATTAACCCCAGACATAGTAGATTTAGAAACAGATACTACAGCAAAAATGGTGATAAGTTTGTTAATGATAATTGGAAGAATGGAAATTATTGCAGTAATCTATATTTTTGTGCCTAAATTAAGCTAAAAAATAGTTGAAAAGACAGAATAGAATTAATTCAATAACATTCAATGGAGCATGTTGGAAAACCAAACATCTAGTCACAGTGGAAAAAAATTAATAATTTTAGGGTTTGCAACAATAGCGACTATATTCATAATGTATACAAGATACCAAAATTCAGAATTAATTACACCTGATTCAATAGATGCAATTCAAAGAATCGCTTATGGTTTTTACATAATATTATTGACAGCATTTGGAGCAATAGCATATGGATTGTATAGATATCATAAGGAAAAAGTAGAAAAAAAAGGAAATGACATTGCAACAATTATTGCAATAAGCACGTGGAATACAAGAGCAAGAAAAATTTTTGTATTAACGTTTATTGTATACGGTATTTTCTTTTCATTAGTATCTGGAACACTTGTGTATCAGCCAGAGGTAAATTTTGCTACACATTATGGAGCGGTCATACCATCAGGATTTGTATCTCCGTGTTGTGATGACCCTGGATACATGCCAAAGATCATAATATATTTGACAGAACATGTAGGATTACAAATCATACCCATCAATTTAGTGTTGCAAGTAATCGTAACATATTTGGTAGGATTAAACATGTCTATTGCAGTTAATGCATATACAATATCAAAAAAAAGCAGTGGAATAAGCACCGTAGGAGCTGCTACAGGATTATTCATAGCATGCCCAACATGTGCAGGTACATTTTTGTCAATTTTTGTAGGAACAGCAAGTGGAATTGCGTTATCTATTGCACTAACACAACTACAAACACTATTCATTGCAGTATCAATTCCAGTGTTACTAGTAACACCTTTTGTAATGGCAAAAAAGTTAAGAAATTTAGATGGCAGTTGTAAAATAAATCCTACAAAATAAATTTTTTCACTTCAGGAATTTTATTATTTCCTATATCATATCCATCTCGTCTAAGAAATTTCAATGTCAATTTGTAGATTAACTCATCATGATCCACTTGATCTAATATTTCAGTCCATAGAACTTTACCGTATTTTTCAATGTGGTCTTTAAATACAGGATTCATAGATTCAGCCATTTCTTTACACTGAGCAAAAGTTTTTCCATTTTTGTATGCACGAACTCTAGTATCACATGTATCCATAATACACAATAAGTAAAATTCTAAATAAACTAGATGTTAAATCAAATACTAGAAATTTACATCAAAAATATGGGAATAAAAACAACAAGAGATTACGTAAAATTTTAC
>JABFSW010000129.1 GCA_013140415.1 Nitrosarchaeum sp. | reverse complement strand
TAAAAATGTGGCAATCTCCACTAATGATTCATTTCGTAATTGTAATGATTGCATCTAATTACCAAACATTGAGGTAATGATGTCACTTACTTTTTGATATTCTATGTTTCCCCATTGTGTATACACATTACCAAAAACAATTTTTGCTGATTCTTTAGGAGACATTCCGCCATCTAGCAATTTTCCAAATGCTATTGTCTCCCTTAAACTTGGAGAATAAAATAATTCTTCTACGGCAGCTGCTTGTCTTAGTATATTTGCAAGTTTTATTGCCTGAACTATCTCAGAATCATGGTTTCCCGAAACATGTTTCTTAACAATTTCTAATTCTATATTCTCAGGTGGATACTCTAGACGAATTCTAACTGGAAATCTACTAAGTAATTGTGGTGGTAGTTCTTTGGTTCCACTATGTGTAAGAGGGTTAATTGTTGCAATTACAAACCAGCCCTCTTTGGCTTTTACAATTTCTCCTGTAGATTCTTTTAGAGTAATCTGTCGTCTATCATCTAATGCTTCATCTAATCGTAGTAAAACATCAGCTTCGGCAGAATTTATTTCGTCTAGATACAACATGCTACCATCATCCATCGATTTAATCAAAAGACCTTCCTCAAAACTGACTGTTCCATTCGTTAATGTTTTTGTTCCAATAAGATGACTCTCTCGTGTTCTAAGGCTAAAATTTATTGATTCTAGTTTTGCATTTTTACTCTTTGCAAACTCTCTAACTAGAGATGTTTTTCCAGTGCCCTTTGGGCCAATTATCAATACAAACAGATCTGCTTGGTGTGCTTTGTTTAAAATCTGAATAGAATTATTCCAATCTAAATATGATGTTTCTTTTACCATTTGATATTTTTTCTAAGATCTATGTTTACAAATAAAGCTTAGTTTTGATATTGAGTTAATTTGGTATTGGATTCATCAAGAATCTGATGTAGTTTTTTACTCCAGTCATTAAATCCCTCTGGAGAATCGGGATAATCGTAATAATGTTTTGTCAAGAGTCTATTTTGTTGTGTAGTAAAACGTAAACCATCAGCAAGTTTTTTGTTAAGAGCACCTCTAATCATCATTCCTAATTTTGTAACATTAGAAAAGTCTGGATGCTCTCCTTTTGAAATAGCTTCCACATCCATATTTCCCAAAAAGTGCTTCATTCCATAACTAATTTGTTCGTTAGTGAGAGTTTGAATTAATCTTCTGAAAATTTCTAGTCCTGCTGTTTTGTAACCATATTCATTTATGAATTCTTTATTGTATTTCCATAATCCTTTCTCAGTAACATCACCTGATTGAATTGATTCTACTACACATTTTCCAACAATAGTTCCAGCAACTAGTGCTGGTCCAATACCGCCAGCATCTAGTGGTTTTGGCATCCATGCAGAATCACCAACTAGAACAAATCCATTTGCAACCATGCAATCATTTTGTCTTCTTACTGAAACTTGGAAATTGCCAGTTGCATTATTCTTATCTTGAGGATCTTCTGAAAGTTTTGGGTTTTTTATTGCACGATTTCTTTCAAGATACTGATTAATCAACATGGATACATTATCATTTTTTCCTAATCTTTGATTTCTTTTGTCAAGGAGTGTTTTTTCAACACCTAGACCGATATTCACTTTGTTTTTTCCTTTTGGAAATACCCATCCGTATCCTCCTGGAGCAATATCTTGATCAAGATGAATTATGCAATAATCAGGATCGAATTCGGTTAGATCTTCTTCACCCTGATCAAAATACATGATGTGTCTTCCTGTTGATTCTACATCTTTACGATCCACTTTTCTCTCCATCTTTGTTGTATTAGAAATCTGATTTCGAAGCATAGATGTCATTCCGGTTGCATCGATTACAACTTTGGCTGTCTTTTTGTAAGGAGTTTTTGTTTTATAGTCTATTCCTTGAACTCCTATCACTTGATTTCCATCATACAATAATCCTGTGAGATTAATTTCAAAATCAAAATCTACTCCCATAGCTAATGTTCTTTCGTTTTGACGTTGCGGCAGAACTTGTCTATTAAGCATATACCCTGCACCATCAAATGGGATTGATGTTTCCCTATCTGGAGAAAATGCCATTACACCTTTGACTTTATATTCGATTTCTGGTTCACTCCAATTTACTTTGATTCTGTTTGCCATGAAATCTACAGCTTCTTTACTAACAGCATCTCCACAAATCCAACCTGCAATACTTTTCATTCCAGGTAAGTTTGATGGATTTCTATCAATTACTAGAATTTTTAATCCTTGATTAGAATAATGTGAAACTGATTGAGCAGCAATAGTTCCTGCTAATCCTCCTCCAGCTATTATGACGTCATAATCTGCCACAAAAGAACGCCCGTTTATCCGTATTTAAAATAATACCATGGTTACATGTCAGGAAACGTTTGTTGTTCAATTCAAAAATGGGGTCGGTTCGTCGCGGCGTCTTCAAAGCTTTCGCTCAGACTGGAGCGGCTATTATCTCCTCATTCCCAAATTAAATTATCTCGTCATTCCTATTTAATCTAGTTGGAATATTTTGCTAAATATTTTGACTGTGTCTTTTTTGTTGTAGATTGGAGTGTGAATTTTCACCTTTATTGCATCTTTTTCCTTAAACATTAGATTTCCTTTAATGAATTCTTGTTTATCTAGTCTGATGTGAAATCTGGAATCTACTGTTCTTTCTTCTATCTCTTCAACCAACTCCTTTATCTGATCATTTGATAATGATTCAACTAGTTTCTCAACAAACTTTTGAGCCTGATTTTTTTCAATTCTGGCATTTAGTATTGTTATTGGATTTTCAAAATGGCCAGTAGTCTGATTAACTATGAAATCTCCTTCTTTCAACTCAAATATTTCTTCAAAAGACTTCAAGAATTTTGAAATATCTTCTGTAGCATGTATTATTACATCAATTGTAACTTCTAATTTGTCAACCATTATCTGTAAGAATACGTTATTGTTTAAGCTTCAAGTAATGCTATTTCTTTTTCTGCGGTTCTGATAAGCTTAACTTTCTCAAGACCCACGTGTCTTACTCTGATAATTTTCTTAAATGCAGCCATTATGTCTGAATTAATCTTACTGTAACATGTAGCCTGAACAAATTGGTCAACTGTCATTTGAGGTATCGTATTGTTAATTACATCTCTTGCAATCAGTCGTAATGCATGTTTTCTAGATGTGTTAAGCTGTCTATGTGTAAGAGCAAGTACTTTGATTCTAAAGACATATCCATCCTTAGTTTTGATATCTATGATGAAGTTGATTCTGGATGAACCACGTCTAATTAAACTACGCAAAAATTCTTTGGAATATTCATATCTCTTAAAAATTGTAGTAGCTTTATCACCTTCTACTTTGTTAATTTGAAAGTACATTTTGTATTGATGCTGTGATGGATCTCCTTTTAGAATATCGTATAGGGTTACTTCTAGAACTCTACCTACTGCATTCTCATCATCAGTAATTGGAACGTATGCAATTGGAACATTGTTAAACGAATCTGGAGCGCTAACTGTTACCCATTTCTTTTCTCGCCATTTGTCCTTTACTCGTCCTTTTCTACGTGCCAATTATTAACGACCTTTGAATCCAAAATATAAGGGTATGCGACTAGATTATGTTTTTGCCCATGTATTTTTGTAAAACTTTTGGAACAACAATGTGACCATCTTTAGTTTGAAAATTTTCCATTATTGAAACCAAAACACGTGATGTGGCAACTAATGTGCTGTTTAATGTATGCAAGTATTGTGTTTCCTCATTTGTCTTTTCTCTAAATCTGATCTTTAGTCTTCTTGCCTGATAATCTAAACAGTTTGAACAGGAAACAATTTCTCTGTATGTATTTTGTCCTGCCATCCACGCCTCTATATCATATGTTTTTGCAGAAACTTTTCCCATATCCCCTGATGATAGAAGCATTACTTTGTATGGAATTTCTAAATTTTGGTAGAAATTTTCAGTAATTGATAGCATTCTTTCATGTTCTTTCCAAGATTCCTCTGGACGTGCAAAAACAAATTGTTCAATTTTGTCAAATTGATGTACTCTAAAAATTCCTTTTTGGTCTCTACCGTGTGCGCCTGCTTCTTTTCTAAAACATGGACTCACACCAGCATACCTTAACGGAAGATCTTTTCCTTCTATTATTTCATCAGAGTGCATAGCAGCTATTGCATGTTCTGATGTTCCTATCATGTAGAGATCTTCATTCTCAATTTTGTATATTACTTCTTCAAAGTCATCAGCTATTATTGCCCCTTCCATAGATTTGCGATTGATCATATATGGTGGCTGAATTAAAGAGTAGTTTTTTTCTGCAAGAAAATCCAATGCATAATGAATAAGAGATTGATTTAATCGCACAAGATCATTTTTTAGATAATAAAATCTTGCACCTGCAACTTTGGCGGCTCTTTCAAGATCAACCAAGTCCAAGTCTTCTGAAATATCTATGTGATCATTTATCTTAAAATCAAATTCAGGAATTTTACCCCATTTTTTTATCTCCTTGTTAGCTGTTTCATCTTTTCCAACAGGCACCGACTCATGAATCAAATTTGGAATAGTTAATGCTAAACGTGAATACTTTTTTTCAATTTCTTCTTGTGATGCTTCTAGTTTTGTAAGTTCTTCTGAAATATTTTTCATTTCAGCTAAAATATCTGACGTATCTTCACCGGATTTCTTTTTTTGAGAAATTGTTGATGCTATTTGGTTTTTCTTTTTTCGCAACTCATCCGTTTTTAATATGAATTCTCTTCTCTTTTGATCCGAATCTATCAATTCATCAAAATTAAATTCAACTGATCTTGCTTTGAGCATATCTCTGATAATTTGAGGTTTTTCTTTGATTATTTTTGGATCTAACATTATTCAATCACCTTTAATGCAACCTGAACATGTTCTAAAACCTCATCAATAGTACTAATCAGTTTTTTCATGCTTTCCTTACTCTCAAAATTAAAAACAAGTTTGTTATCAATATTTTCAACATAAAGACTCAATCCTTCTGGAAAATTTACATTGTCAGGTTCCAATGCTCTTTTTACAGTTTCTGCCTTTTCTTTTGAGAGATTATTGAGAATTACCTGTACTTGACATATTAACGACATTTACTTCTAAATAATCTAGAAATCCATCTAATTTGTCTTTAGTTATTTTTGCGCCAGCTGCTGCATTATGGCCTCCACCTACACCATCAAATTTTTCAGCACCCGTTCTCATTAATTCGCTTAAATTAATCTCTGATTTACATCCAAATGATTTTCTTGATGAAAATTTGATGGTATTTTCTTCGCCACCTGTTCTCAAAATTACAATTTTTCCAGCATTTTTTGGTGAACCTGCAATTAACGATGAAATTGTACCTGTCATCATTTCTGGAACAATTCCTTCTCCATTTACCATGACGCATGTCTTACTTTCTGAAACTCTCCATCTCTCGTTTGTTAGAACATTCATGTATTCTCTAATCATTTTTCTATAGTCTGTAAGTATTGTTTCACCTTCTCTTAGAATCTTGTTTCTGTCTCCCATACAGACTGCAATTCCAACTCCTGCTCTGCTTATCCTTCCACACGAATTGAGCATTGTTGAAAATTCTCTACCATCTCGCAAAAAGCTCCTTTTGTCCTCTCTTGGAAATGTATAGGTA
>JABFSW010000001.1 GCA_013140415.1 Nitrosarchaeum sp. | reverse complement strand
GTTCCTGCTCCATGCCCTGTGGTTGTTATTGCAGAGACACCATCAAAGAATGCATTTTGAAAGTCATATCCCATAGAAGCCATGTATGTTGCAACTAATAATGGAATGATGATCTCTGTTGCCAATATTATAATTCCAATTATGATGTCTTTTCTATCTGATTCTGATATCTTGACAGATTTTATGTTAAAAATATGCCTCAATTTAGCTAATTGCATAAATCTGAAAATCTTTATGCCTCCAGCTGTCGAAAATCCACATCCTCCTATTGTCATGGCCATAATAATGACGGTAAATGCTATTGGGTTCAAATTCTCAAAATTTATTGTTTGGAATCCTGTGGTGGTACTTGCTGAAACTATATTGAATATACTATCCAACCAATTTGCATCCATTGATAATATGAATATGATACAAAAAATTGCTAAAAGACTCAAATAAACTACAACTTCTTTTGTCAAGTTAATTGAAAGAAATTTTGTTCTAACAAATGCATAATGAAAACCAAATGGTAGTGCACCAAGTATCATTCCAGCAATCATCACAACATATTCTGGCGTTGTAAATCCCTGAAATATTTTAGAGTCTGGACTTGTACCTCCAGTAGATAGTGCACTAAACGCCAGAGCAAAATCGTCTAATATTTCTCCACCACCTAAATAGAACAAAAGTAGTGCAATGATTATTGCATAAATAGAAAAGATGATTGTGATTATTGCAAATAATTCTTTTAGATGCGGAATATTTCCTGAAATGAATCCTTTCATTGTGCTGACTCTTTTTTCTGAATAAAACGCAGTTACAATCAAATAGATGAAGCTTAGTCCACCAACAAATTGAGCATAACCACGATAAAATGTAAAGCTTCTTGGCAAGTCTTCTGGATTTGGTACTAGTGAATATCCGCCCGTTGTAAATCCTGCCGAACTTTCAAAAAATCCATCTGCAAATAATTCTATAGGATCACTGGAATCAAATTGTATTACAAAAAGCTGAGGTATCATGCCAAACAGCACTAAGATCATAAAGCTGGCAAAGACCAGAATTGCAGTTCCTCTTAATGTGATGGGTTGCTTTTCACCATAGGAATTCATGAAAAAACCAGAAACTATGAGCAGGACAGACATTAGGTATATTCCTGTTGCAACTATTGGATCATTTAGCAACGTTGCAACAATTCCAGGAATAAACATCAAGACACCTGTAAATTGTAAGACAATGCCAAGATTCCAAATGACCCCCCAAAGCGTAGATTGTTTTTGTTGTTTTACCAATGATTTTTTAACAAGATTAACTATTGTATCCAAGTAAAGTATTCCTACAACTAAATTACTGTTTGACATTACTGCTAGTTTTCTAATTTTTCTCTCCCGCATTAATTCAAGTGCTTCTGAAATAATTTGGTCTTCTTTGATTGAAATTAAAGGAAACACCATAATATCTCCTAATGTTGTTTTGGAAGGATTGACAAGAGATTCGCTTATTTTTGTTAAAATATCTTCATCTGTAACTATTCCTATAGGATTATACGAATCATCAACTACGATGATCTCATCGACATCTTTCTTTTTTAATATGGTACATGCTTCTGAAAGCTTTACTGATTCAGCTAGCATTAGAATATTGGGTCTATAATACTGTGATACTTTTTTACTCAAGTAATCTGTGAGATTCTTTTCTTGTGACAATTATTCTGAATCCAGAATTACTACAGATTAAGCTTGTGTCATATGATCTCAAAATAAATGCGATCTAATCACTGTTTTTGCTTTATGTGAATGTAAAAATTTTATTTCTTACATGTCTCATTTACCATTATTCCAAATCCATGTTCAAAAAATCCCGTGTAGAATGATTCTGTGCTAATATGATGTTCCAAAACACATAACGTTTCAGACTAAACTTTAAACTCTGAATCATTTATCTTATCTTGAGATTAAACTGACAAATTTTGAACAGCATTTTGGAGGCTATTCCATAAAATGAATATTATTGATTTACATAATCCTCAAAGAATAAACCGTAAACCTGACAGTGTTGAAGTGTTGTTTTCTTCAGGTAATTTTGTAGAGCAAGGATTTTCCGTACATAAAGTTGAACTTCGTCTCTATCTGGAAAAAATAGATAAAAAATTGGGACCATATTCCTTAATCACATCCTTTGTTGAAACTGATAAGGGGTCAGTAGAGATGATTTATGATGAAGGATTTCGTGGAGAAGATTCACTTAATCGTACGGTGCAGTTTCTCATATCAAATTTGGGTGTATCTGGATTAATTTTACGATCAATCATTACATTACGAGATCGGATTGAAAAATAAAAGACCTGATTCTATATCTTATCAAATAATAACAGATTCATGCCTGTACGATTACCTTTTTTAAAAATAGTCACGTGACTTGTATGATTCATGTGTAACCATGTATTTTATTAAATAATTCAAAAAGTAAACTTTTCAATCATATTTTATTATGATCCCGAATTAAATTGATCTTATTTTTACGAATATCATGAAAGGCGATGTTTTACTACAAAATATCAAGGTAAGTGGACTAGTTCCAGTAGCTGCAGGAAAAAAAGCTAAAGAAACCAAATTAATGATTCGTGAAGCTATTCTTACCAAACTAGGCAAGAACGTTGATAATGTAAAAAAAAGATGTGCAGGAAAGCCCCTGTCAATTAGTATTACTTTTTTCCTACACAAGGCAACACACACCAAAAAAGATCTAGATGGTCTTTCAAATAATGTCATCAAAATTCTTGGAGAAGAAATGTCTTCAAAGAAAGATGCCCTAAAAGGATTGGAAATTGTGACTAATACTAATCTGATTCACAGAATAATATTGGAAAAAAGCATAGTCAAAAAAGATGAAAAGGAAGAGTTTTCTTTTTCTATATATGAATGGGATTGACGATAGATGTCTCTATTTGGTATGTGTGCTTTTTTATCATCTGAAAACTTCAAAATCAGGCATGTTCTAAGGCCTTTTACATCACATTGTAGGGAAAACTAGCCAAAGATTTAATTCAATTATTATTTGGTTTGAGATTGTGCGTATATTACAATTACATTGTGACAGTATAGAATACACTCCTACAAAAAAAGAGATCAAAAGTGCTGAGGAGATTACCCCTGAAACAAAAAGACTAGAGGAAGTTGTTGTTGCATTTATAGCCATTGAACAAGGAGATGATTCTTCTGTTGCACAAAATGCAATAACTCAAATAAAAAATTCTATGGAAAAAATTGGTTGTAAAAAATTACTGTTATATCCATATGCTCATCTTAGCTCAAATTTGGCAACCCCTTCAACCGCATTATCCTTACTTAAAGAAATGGAGTCTTCTGCATCTGAGTTGGAAGTCTCTCATTCTCCATTTGGTTGGACCAAATCATACAAAATTCAAGTAAAGGGGCATCCCCTTGCTGAAAGCTCCAAAGTTGTAACAAAAGAAAGTACTGGAGAAAAAAGTTCAAACGAAGACAAGGAAATGACTTCTGATGCTCTAAAAGGTGAATCAAAAATCACATCTTATTGGAAAATACTTTCACCAGATGGAACCTTGAGTAATATTGGTGATTTTAATTTTTCAAAACATCCAAAACTTGAAGTGCTTGCAAAATATGAATCTGCAAAAAAGAGAGCTGTAGATGAACCTCCACCACATGTTGCATTGATGAGAAAAATGGCAATTGCAGACTATGAACCAGCTTCTGATTCTGGAAACATGCGCTTTTTTCCAAATGGCCGTTTGATTAAATCACTCATCGAACGATATGTCACTGACAGAGTCAAAGAGTATGGCGGATATGAAGTTGAGACTCCAATTATGTATGATTCTCATCATCCAAGTATGGTTAGTTATTTCAATAGATTTCCGGCAAGACAATACAATATTGATTCAGAAGGGAAAAAGCTATTTTTGAGATTTGCTGCATGTTTTGGTCAATTTCTAATGGCAAATGAATATCAAATGTCATACAAGAATTTACCCTACAGATTATACGAGTTAACTCGTTATAGTTTCAGGCGTGAACAATCTGGAGAACTAGTGGGATTGAGACGACTGCGCGCGTTTACCATGCCTGATTGTCATGCCTTTTGCAAAGACATTGAGCAATCTATTCAAGAAATCAAAGTTAGATTTGACTTGTCACGTGATGTTCTAAAAGAACTTGGCATTACAGACTCTGACTATGAAATGGCAATTCGATTCACTGATGATTTCTATAATGAAAACAAGTCTTCCATTGAAGAACTAGTTAAGAAACATGGTAGACCAGTACTAGTCGAAATGTGGAAAGAAAAATTCTTTTATTTTGTTTTAAAATGGGAGTTTAACTTTATCGATAACATGGGAAAAGCCTCGGCACTTTCCACTGATCAAATAGATGTTGAAAATGGAAATCGTTATGGAATTGAATTTGTAGATGAACACAATGTTCGTAAACATCCTATAATTTTACACAACTCTCCAAGCGGTGCAATTGAGAGAATAATCTACGTACTATTGGAAAAGGCAGCACAAGACATCAAGGAAGGACGAAAACCTCAGTTCCAACTATGGCTTGCCCCAACACAAGTGCGTGTAATTCCACTAAAAGAAGAGTTCTCTGGCATATGTGATACTTTGGCTGATAAAATATCATCTCACAATATACGAGTTGACATTGATGATAGAAACGAAAGTATCGGAAAAAGAATCAGAGATGCAGAAAAAGATTGGGTTCGCTATACTATTGTAATTGGAGAAAAAGAAGCAAATTCGGAAAATCTAAGTATTCGAGATAGACAAACAGGAGATGTTAGAGAATTGACATTTAATAATTTTATTAATGAAGTAAGTGAGCAAACAAAAGACAAACCATTCACTGGGCTAAACCTTCCAAAGTACCTCTCACAGAGACCACAACTGATGGTGTAAAAATGAGTTTTCTTGATTTATACATGAACAGAAATCCAATGATCACCGCGTCTGGTGATAATTCTGAGCCTGTGGCAACTGTATTTGGAATCCCTTTTGACTCTACTCACTCTTACAAACCTGGATGCAGATTCGGACCTGATGTAATTCGTGACGCATTTAACAATATTGAGATATTTCATCCTCAATTTGGCATTGATCTGGAAGATGTGAACATTGAAGATTTAGGAAATACAACTCATACAGTTTCGGCAAGTGAGATGATTGACATGGTTGGCAAAATCACAAAAGAGCTAGTTGCAAAGAACAGGCAATTGTTCATTTTAGGCGGTGAACACTCTCTCACATATGGTACATACATGAGTTTCCCAAAAGAAACTGGCTATGTTGTATTTGATGCTCATTATGACCTGCGTGATGAATATGCAAACACCAAACTAAGTCATGCTGCTTATCTTAGAAGAATTGTAGAAAAAAGAGGTGCAGATAATATCTTACACGTTGGTGCACGTGCATTTGTAAAAGAAGAACTAGAATTTCTAAAAGAACATAACATAAAAACAATCTCTGATAGACAAGTACGCGAAGGAAAAGGTCCTCATCTTTTAAAGGAATTTGTATCTTCATTTGATTCAATGTATACTAGTTTTGATCTTGATGTATTGGATCCTGCATATGCTCCAGGTGTTGGAAATCCTGAAGCTGCAGTTATGACCTCTCGTGAACTCTTTGATTTGATTTACTC
>JABFSW010000064.1 GCA_013140415.1 Nitrosarchaeum sp. | reverse complement strand
AGATTATCCAAATAATATAGTTAACAAAAGGAAATTAGGCTGAGATTAATTAATTGCAAGCATTCTTTCTATTGCTAATCTAGCCTTATCTGCAATTTCCTTTGGTACAATAACTTGATTTTTTTCTTGTACCAGTGCATCATAGACTTTTTTCAGTGTGATCAGTTTCATGTATTGACATTCTGCTTTTTCTGATGCAGGAATAAATGTTTTATCTGGATTTTGCTGTCTCATTTTGTATAAAATTCCAGTCTCAGTTGCAACAACAAAGCTCTTTGCTTTTGAATTATGCACATGATTAAGCATACCTTCTGTAGAAAGAATGGAAACTTTTCTATCATCAAAACTTCCTGCTGCAACATCATACATCATCGGAGTAGTACAGCTGCATTCAGGATGTATTAGAAATTCAGAATCTTTCATTGAATCTAATTTTTTTGCAATATCTTCTGGCTTGATACCAGCGTGAACGTGACACTCTCCTGCCCATATGAACATGTTTTTTCGTCCAGTAACTTTTGCAACATAAGAGCCCAGAAACATATCAGGTAAAAATAAAATTTCTTTATCAGCAGGAATTGCTTTGACTACATTTACTGCATTTGCTGAAGTGCAACAGTAATCTAGTTCGGATTTTATTTCTGCAGTTGTGTTGACATAACCAACTGTGATGGCATTTGGATGTTGTTTCTTCCAGTTTCTCAACTCATCAACAGTAATTGAATCAGACAGTGAACATCCTGCTTGCAAATCAGGAATCAGTACTTTTTTGTCAGGACAGATAATTGCTGCAGTTTCTGCCATAAAGTGGACACCGCAAAACAGAATTGTTTTTTGAGAAACTTTGGCAGCTTGTCTGGATAATCCTAGAGAATCTCCGGTAAAATCTGCTATATCTTGAACATCTGGAATCTGATAATTATGTGCTAAGATAACTACGTCTTTTTCTTTTTTCAGACGAAGAATTTCATTTTTGAGGCTTGTCTCTTGGACTAACATTTGCAAACACCATTGTATTCAGTAGTGATTTAAAGAATAAGATCAAGTCATGATTATTCTAAAAAACAGGCAATTATGGCAATTCTTGCCATATTAGGTGCCAACGGAAATACCACTAGAACAGTATTTGCGTAGAGCCTCAATGGCAGATAGAATTGCTAGTTTGCTAGTCTTTGGATTGGTTTCATCTGGGACATTTTCTATGCTAAAAGTCATCTTGCCAAATTTTCCTTGTGCTGTTATGTTATGAGTATTTTTTGTAGTGTTGGGGTCTGCAACAATTTTTACACTAGTCTTTTCACTTCCGATTCCAGCCAAGCTGAGTAATGCTGCAACATTGATGTTTGCAGGAAAAAGTGAAACTGCCTCTTTGGCTTTTCCTTCAAAGATAATTGTAGATTGAGTGATTTTATCTAGATCAATATTTGATGTCTCAAAGAATTTTGCGCCCTTTAATGATCTTGGATGTTTAGTTGTAGTTAGAGTTACAGAATCTAATTGATCATGGACTGATTTGATTGCATCCAATCCTGCAATTGCACCAGACGGTAGATAGATTGTTTTATGAAAATGCTCGCATGCTTCAGATAAAATATCGTAAATAGATTCATCAAGTAAAGCACCCACACTCATGATCATCAAATCTCTTTTGTTTTGCAAAACACTGTGTGCTACATTTCTAACTGCTTCTTGTGATGCAGCTTCAACTACAATATCAACTGGATAAGATGATAAAAGATGGGGATTTTCAACAATTTCAGGTTTATGTTTTAATTTTTGCACCAAGATAGATGATGCATCTTTAGAAGAATCATACACATGAGTCAAGATACCAGGTATTTTTCCTGAGTCAATTGCAAGTGCAATTTGAGTTCCAATAGAGCCGCAACCTAAAAGTCCTATTTTTTTCAAGTAAGTATACTCTAAACAATCACTTAATTAATTCTAGTCTAAAGTAGAACAAAAGTATGATTTATCATCAATCTATTTAAGATAAAAAATGAGAATAAAATTATGAATTTTGATTTAAAAAATAGAACAATATTAGGAATAGTTTTAGTTTTGACATTATCTTTGTCGTTATTTTTGGTAAATTCGGTAAATGCAGATACGGAATCGCCAAAAAAACAGTACAAACGAGGGATTCCAGCAGAAGATATCACTTGTAAAACAGGTCTTAATTTGGTGATACGAACCAATGGATTTGCAGCATGTGTCAAATCCACAACTGCCGATAAATTAGAAAAGATGGGACTAGTAACAAAAATCATAAAATTAGAAAAATATGTTCCTAAAGATTCAGAAAAATACATTCCCGTGAATAATTCAGAAGAAATTTCAATAGTTCCAGCATCAACTGGAAGCATAGTAAATTTTTACATTACCGATGATGACTTGAATTTGGCTCATAATGGAGTAGAGACAGTATCAACTGAGGGATTGTTTGAATTTTCAATTAATGGGATTTCAATTGATGGGCCTTCAAGTATGATTGAGACTGGGCCTGACACTGGACGATTTTATGTAAAATTAGAATTACCAGATACCATTAATGGTATACCTTTGGATCAAAATGATGTTGTCTTGATAAAATATTTGGATGCATCAGATTATTCAGGAAATGAGCAGGTTATAACTAAATCAATTCCATTGACAAATTCTTATGCAAAAGTAGAGACATCAGGTGGTGGTTCAAGAATTGGACATGAGTTTACTGTTAGAATTTATGAGCCAGATGCAAATTTGGATTCCAAAGATGAAGACAAAATATCTCTTAGTCAATTCGAGTATAGAGGAGAAGGTGGAATTAGAACAACACTTGCAAATCCTAGCTTTGATGCAAATTCCGCATATATGATTGAAACAGGACCAAACACCAGTACTTTTGAAGTAAAAATAGAGATTCCTCGAAGATTAGATGGTAAGGTAGTGGATATAGGAGATTGGTACGAGATCAGATATATCGACAGTTCAACTCCATCGGGTACTGATGAAAAAATAGTTTTGAAAGGAAAAATTGGCTAGAGTTTAACTCAAGTAAAACATTAGTGAATAATAAGTACAACCTAAAGATTTTATTCAAACCAACAAAGTATTGTTGTGCTAAATACAGTCTACAAGGATGCCATTATCAACAGAGAAAAGATGTTGTCTATTCTAAAGGGACCAAAATTTGAGCAAATTTTACAAAAAGCAAAGGAAAATTGGATTGAATTTACGCCTACAAAACAAGAGGTGATTACAGCAGGAATTGACAGTAGTTTTAACAACACAAGATTTCAGGGAATTGAGCTTTGGGCGACAACCGCGGTGTCGATAAAATCAGATGGTGAAGTTTTAGTTGATTTACATGATTCAGGATTAGGATCAGATATTGACCTTTCAAAGATTGCAAGCAAAATGGAAATTGATGCTTGTGAAAGAACTGTTGATTTAGTAGATTTGGTGTTAATGGATGGTTCACTCCATTCACAATTTATGACAAGACAATCATCACTAGATGCAATAGTTGTAAAAACTATGAAAAAAAGAGATAATGTAATTTTCATTGCAAAGACATCAAATACAAAAAAACAATTTGAGAATCTAGGTTCTTTGGCAGGCGATATTTTTTATTACAATCATATTACAAATGGCCCCGGATTTAGCAAAATATTTGTCGAAAAAAAATACGGAGTAGATAAAGTGATTTCATCTACATTTGTCAGATTAAGTGATTCAACGCCAATCATAAAGCTAGAATTTTTAGGAGGTCATCGTGATAATGATGAAATCAAATCCACAATGAACAAACTGTACAAGAGTAGTATAGGAGGATATCCATATGCGTTAAAGCTTGCTCATAATAACTGTAAAATATCTGATAAAGAACTTGCAAAAATGGTTAGTTTGTTAGGATTAAGTAACGAAATTGGTTCACGTGAGGTTTTAGGTTGAACACGGGTTTTGTAATAGGTGAATCAAAACCTACATTTGTAACTGCAATTACATCTAGACCACTCTCTGTTGGAGAATATATCAAAATTGATTCAGATGAAGGTGAAATTTTGGGATTGGTTGAAAAATCTTCAGTTTCTAGCGCTGCATTTGCAGATGTGAAAAATTTTGACGAAGCTGCAGAGAGTACAGAAATTGCAGAAATAAACAAGAGAGACAAAACATACACAGCACATATTGGAATTTTAGGATTTTTAGAAAATTTACGAAAAGGGCAATCAATTATACCAGCTGTACCGCCAATTCCTGGAACACCCATATCACAGCCAACAAAAGAAGATTTAGAGGCTATTTTTAGCCCACAAAAAGAAGGTTGGGTCAAAATTGGAAATTTATTAAGAGATAAAACAATTGATGTCAAAATTAATCTAGATAAAATTGTTTCAAGACATTTAGGAATTCTAGCAATGACAGGAATGGGGAAAAGTAATCTTGTTTCTTTGATTACAAAACAAATTGGAAAACTAAAAGGAACTGTAATAATTTTTGATTATCATAATGACTACACAACATTAAACATTCCACGGATCAATGTAATTGATGCAAAAATTAATCCAAGATTATTAGATGCAGATCAATTATCAGAAGTGTTAGAGATTAGAGATGGAGCCAATGTTCAACAGAGAGTACTAAGAATGGCATTTACAAAACATGTTAAAGAATCAAAAGAGTTTTGGAAGAAATTAGAAAATGAGGTAGAGTTTATTGTAAACTCAGAAGATAAAAAGATCAAAGAGATCAGAACATCGGCATACAGAGTACAAGACATAATAGAAGAAGCTCAAAGAAGATTTGAAGATATTTTGGATCCAGATATGGGAGATCCAATAAGTTTCATTAAAGAGGGACGTACTAACATCCTAAATATTTCAGAATTGTCAGAAAAACAAGCAAATGTTGCACTTGCATTTTATTTACAACAGTTACTCAAAGATAGAAAAGATGCAAGCATTGTAAAACATGGAAGAACAAAGCGAGATAGAAGTTATAAATTCAATTCACCAATTTTTGTAATAATAGAAGAAGCACATGTCTTTATTCCAAAGGATCACGATACCAGTGCAAAATATTGGGCAGCTAAAATTGCCAGAGAGGGAAGAAAATTCGGATTAGGGTTAGGAATAGTATCACAAAGACCTCGAAGTGTAGATCTTAATGTTCTAAGTCAGCTTGGTTCTTTTGCAATAATGAAAATCATTCAGGAAGATGACCAACGCCAAATAGCAGCCGCCACAGAATCTACTAGTCGTGAATTGATTGCTCAATTGACTTCTTTGAATGTAGGAGATGCAGTACTAGTAGGACAATGGACTAATTTACCATCACTTGTTCATGTTGAAGAGGTAAAAGAAAAGATAATGGGCGCAGATCAAAGTGCAGTTAATGCATGGGCAAATGCAGAAAAGATGAACGAAATTGCAGTAGAATCAACACAAGGACTTGTCCAGAAGGATTTGTTGTTAGATTAAATGTTATTTTCACATATTTCAGATACACATTTAGGATTAGTGCAATATGGATCAGAGGAACGAGAACAAGATGTGTATCATGTTTTTAATCAGGCCATAGACATATCAATTAAAGATCATGTTGATTTTGTAATATTTGCAGGAGATATTTTCCATGTTCCAAATCCAAATGGAACTGCAGTAGTTCAAATGGCTAATGCACTAAAGCGATTAAAAAAAAATAATATAGATTCATTT
>JABFSW010000143.1 GCA_013140415.1 Nitrosarchaeum sp. | reverse complement strand
ACTCCTTTTGGAGATATTCCTACTGTCGGAACAAGTATCACATCCAGATTATTATCCACAGGGCATTCATTACGAGGCTCCATTATGTCAAAACTACCATTTTCTAGATTGCTCAAATTCATGATTTTTCTAAATTCTATGTTTTTACCTACTACTTTGGGCAAAAATATCTCCTTTCCCTCACTTAGAGCTTCTTGCATGATGTCCTGTGTCAATATCTCACTGCCTATTGGATAGTACGCACCTATTTTTTGTGCATCTCTAAATGGTTCAATCTTTTTTAGCTTTTTTAGTATCGATTTACTTGCAATTTTCATTAAATCAAAAGATGTACCATCCCTTTTCTCAAGAAGTAATCTTCGTAATGATGTTTTCTCAGAATTATCTTTCAATTTGACTACTCAATGATGCAGCTGTTATTGTATTTTTCAATAACATCGCAACTGTCATGGGACCAACTCCTCCTGGAACAGGTGTTGCATAAGATGCTTTTTGGATAATCTGATCATAATCTACATCTCCTACAAGTTTTTCTTTATCTTTTGAGATTGCAACATCAATTACAATTGCATCTTTTTTTATCATATCTGGTGTTAATGTAAATTTGCTTCTATCTCCAACTGCTGTAATTATAATGTCTGCTAACTGACATAATTCATTGATATTTTTTGTTTTAGAATGACATGTAATTACTGTTGCATCTCTTGCTAAAAGTAAATGGTATAGTGGTTTTCCTACTAAATTACTTCGATTTATCAAAACAATGTTTTTTCCTTTCAGCTCTATATTGTGATAATCAAACATTTCCATTACACCAAGTGGTGTGCAAGCAACTAGTGCTGCTTTTTTCATTGCAAGCAAACCTGCATTGTGCGGTGTAAGACCATCTACATCTTTTAGTGGAGAAATTCTCGATGTTATGATAAATTCATCTAGTTGATTAGGTAATGGCAGTTGAACTAAAATTCCATGAACTGATCTGTCCTTATTTAATTCATCAATTATTTTATTTAATTCTGACTGTGTGATATTTGATGCTAGCTTGAAGTCTTTGGTGATAATTCCAACTTCTTCGCATGCCTTGTGTTTATTTTTCACATATGTAGCAGATGCTTGATTGTCTCCAACTAGAATAGTTGCCAAACACGGGCTAATTCCCTGCTTCTTTAATTCGTCGACAGCTTTTCTGACTCTGTCTTTTACATCTTGGGCAATCTTTATTCCGTCTATTTTGATGCCTGTCATTAAGAATATTTCTGACTTGTAGATATTTAATCCTTGAAACGCGTTAATCTGAATTTGAAAATCTGAGAAACAAAATTATGTGAGCATTTGACGGTGTTATCATGTTTATAGTGATATCTGATATTCAAATAAAACCCAACTCTGTTGTTAACTTTAAAAAATGGTTTTCTGAATCAAATAAAATCATATCCAAATTTGATGGGTTTGTAAATAGGCGCCTTTTGGAAACTAAAGACGGTAAACATTGCGTGTTAGTTGAATTTGAGAATCTTGAAACATTTAGTAAAATGCATCAAAGCTCAGAACACGAAAAACTTCACTCTGTAGCTATATCGTACATGGAAAAACTACCCGAGCCAAAATTTTACACTGTATCTTCACAATAACATGAAATCCGTTTTTAACATAGACGAATATATAGAAAAAATAAAAAAAAGCAGTAATTATTTTCATACTTTTATCAATAATGAAAATCTTGCTGCAGGTGTATTGGTATTGCAACCTGGCGAAAAAGATACACAAGAACCTCATGATAGCGATGAAGTATATTTTATTCTCAAAGGTGACGGGTTTTTAAAAATTAAAGAGGTGGATTATCCTATTTCTGAAAATAAAATGTATTTTGTAGGACAAAAAATAGAGCATTTTTTCCATGGAAATTCCAAAGAACTAACTGTACTGTATTTTTTTGGTGGACCTGACTCTTAGCTAATTATTATTTTTCTACCTGAAATTTTTATTTTCTTTTCTGCAAATAACCTAATGGCCTCAGGATATGCTTGATGTTCTTTTACCAAAATACGTTTAGATAATGTTTTTTCTGTGTCGCCTTTTCTTATTTTGACTATTGATTGTAAAATTATTGGTCCTGTATCTACACCTGAATCTACAAAGTGTACTGTACATCCTGAATATTTTGAACCGCACTCTATTGCCTGTTTTTGTGCACCAAGTCCTGGAAAAGCTGGAAGTAAAGCTGGATGAATATTGATAATTCTATTTTTGTATTTTTTCACAAATTCGGGACTAATTATCCTCATAAATCCTGCTAAACATACCAGTCCATTTTTTGGTGTGACTCCATACCTTTCTAGTGTTGATATTATTTTTTTATCGTATTCCAATCTATTTCCTTTGAAATCTTTACTTTCAATTACTTCTGTTTTAATGCCTAATCTCTGTGCAATCTTCAAACCTTTGGCATCTGATTTATTTGATATGATGACAGCTGGATTTATGGGAATTTTTTTACGTTTAATTGATTTTAAAATAGCTTCCATATTGCTCCCGCGACCTGAAATTAAAATTCCCAGATTTAGCAACTAGTCAATAGTAGATCAAAGCTGCAATTTATATCAAATCTAATTATTTTGTTTGACATTGCCTCATTCTATTAAGATGACAAAAAATGGTATTCTATGTGAGATTAATGGTAAAAGGGTATGCTTGGATCCAAAAAATCCTGATTCTGCCGGAGTTAATTTTGTATCTCATGCACACTCTGATCATCTCCCATCAAAAAATGGCGGTACAATACTTTCGTCCCTTGAGACCAGTGAAATCGCTAATCTTAGAGGCTTTAAGATGGAAAATCACCTCCAAAATATTGATGATTTTTCATTAATTGACAGCGGTCATATTTTAGGCGCAAGGGGTTTGCTTTTTGATGATATTTTCTATACCGGGGATATTTGTACAAGAAGTCGAGGATTTCTAAAAGGTGCAATTATTCCCAAATGTAAAACACTGATTACAGAGTGTACGTTTGGCTTACCTGAATTCAGATTTCCAAAATTAGAAGAAATACAAAAACAAGTAAATGAATTAGTTTCAGAATTTTACGGAAAAGGCATCCCTGTCATATTGTTGGGATATCAGCTAGGAAAAGCTCAAACTATTACTCAACTCTTTGGACATTGGGGTCCTCTTTACTTTCATGATTCTGTAAAACAAATGAACACACTTCATCAACAACTTGGTGTTTCTCTAAATAATGGAATTAGTCATTCTGAAGCAGAGGAAAAGGGGCTATTATACAAAAAACCGTGGGTAATGGTAGCACCAATGATGTCTGAAAAAAATCAATTTCTCAAAGATATGAAATCAAAATATGGTGCAGTCACCATTGGTTTTAGTGGCTGGGCGCAATCTACTAGATTTGCATTTGGAAGACGTTCTGATTACTCCATTCCTATGAGTGATCATTGTGATTTTAATGAGCTAGTAGATATGGTGATACGTTCAGGTGCCGAACAGGTTTATACCATTCATGGATTTGTTGAGGAATTTGCTGAACACCTGAGGAAAATTGGGATTAGTGCACAACCATTACGTGAAAACTCTCTGGATAATTTTATCTAATTTGAAAATTTTCCACAATCACAATCTAGAACCAAACATGTTTCTGAATTTCTAATATGATCATGTGAGAAATGCTTGCACTTTTCATTTTTACATATTCTTCTTTGCACTTCTCTTTGTACTACTGTCTGTGCAATTGAATTTGCCTTGTCTTTTGAATATCCTTTTTTATCCATGTAGTAATGGACAATTCCATTATACAACAAGTCTGGATTAAATGGTTTTTCTAACAATTACTTGCCCCCCTGCGATGGAATATAATGCAAGGTTATAGTTGAACGAATTTTTTGAATCTTTCTAATCTTGTTGGTAATTACTTGATCAAGTATTTCTTTAGTGTCTGCCTGTACCTTGCAAAAAACATCATAGATTCCATATGTTCCTCTCACTTCTTTTATCTCTGGAATTTTCATAATCTCTTTAATGATTTGTTCTTCTGAACCCAAGTCACATTGTATCAAGATATATGCTATTTCCATGTCTTATCCTCTCATCCTTCTTCTATGCCCTATTTCTTCATGACACTTACATATGCAAGATGGCTCTTCACATTCACTCATATTTTTTTTGTTCATAGTATAATATGCTCATTATGATATTTCAAGCAATCTATTTTTAATTAAAAATTTATTCATTTTACAGATGTATTTTAAACAATCATAATAAAATCTCAGAATAATCCTTCAAAATTTTCAATCATTGTTTAAGTATGTGTAAAGATATTCTTTTGGTATGTGCGAAACTCTTGACGAAATTCATGATGCACAATTAGCTGCGGTTATAGCCAAAATGAGAAAAGAAAAAATAGAAAAACAAGTTTTGTGCAACTAAATCTATTTCAATATTACGCCTATGTCCATTAGATTTGTGTGAGTAGAATCTGTCCTGATGTTGCTTTTTTGTTTTTGAAAAAATCTTCCAGAGTCACTGTTTTTTAAGAATTCTTTGATTATTGATTCATCTATTTTGCTATTCTCTGTTATGGCTCCTGCAAAAAATGTATTTCCATCTATTCCATCTGTTCCCATTGATGCAATGATCATTTTTTTCAAATTTTGTGAATTCTTTAAAATTCTTAAAACTAATTCTTGACTTCTTCCGCCTGATCCTTTTCCAATGACTTCAACTGTAGTTTCACCACCAAAAATGAGGCCACTTTTTTGTCCCTCTGGTATGTTTTCCATGATTGTTTGTGTGGCATCTTTTATGTTGCCAAACACTTGTATTGTTTTTACTTTATACCCGAGTTCTTTGGCTTTGACTTCCATTGCTTTTAGACAATCTTTGTTGTTTGCAATGATGTAATTTTCTATCTTCGCTTTTTTTGGGGTTTCAGGAATTTTTCCTTTAAACCCATCTTCAAGTATTTGTAGAATTTCTAATGGAATTTTGTTTTTTAATTTGTACTTGTTGATTATATTTAGCGCATCTAGAAAAGTGGTATTATCCATGTATGTTGTCCCTGATGCAATGGCTGAAAGATCATCTCCTTCAACATCTGACATCACAAGTCCAATTCCATGGCATTTGATATTTTCAACTAGTCTGCCACCTTTTATTTTTGACAAATGCTTTCTAATGCAATTAAATTCTTGAATATTTGCCCCTGATTTTAACAGTAAATTGGTTACATAGATTTTATCATCTAATGTTATGTCATCTGGAATGGCAAGCAATGATGATCCCCCACCTGAAACAAGAAAAATTACCAATTCTCCGTCTCTTCTATTTTGAAGAAATTTTGTCACCTCTTTTGCAGCTTTTATGCTTGTTTGATCTGGTTTTGGATGCCCAGAATTAAAAATCTGAAATTTTTTACCTTTTATTTTTGATTTGGATCCTTTTGGAATTACTATGATTCCACTTTTAATTGGAATAATTGCATTTAATGCCCTTGTCATAGAATCTCCGGCTTTTCCAAATGCTACTGTGTAAATGTTTGAAAAGCCTTGTAGTTTGAGAATTTTTCCATTAATTCTAATTTCTTCTGGAGTGACAAATTTTGGTATGATGTTCTCTGGTTCTGCAGCTCTTAGTCCTGCCTCCAAAATATCTAAACACTCTTTTTTTCTCTCTGATGTTGCTAAATCTTCATAATTCTGAATAATCATATACTAATTTTCTCTTACTGCAAGATATAATAATAATC
>JABFSW010000068.1 GCA_013140415.1 Nitrosarchaeum sp. | reverse complement strand
ATCAAAATAGAGGCTAAAAATAATAAACCATTTTTAGTTTTTTTGGTTTCATTACTTTTACTTTGAATAAAAATGCAAACTATTATGAAAATTGTTGGAATTATTAATGAGGCTCCTCCTAATCCAAAGATGAAATTTAAACTTAATCTTTCAAAATTTAGAGAGGTAAGAAATACTATTGCTGTGAAGAGAGGAATTGCCCATATGATAAATTTATGATCGGATCTTACAAAAGGTAGTGTAAGAAAGAAAATACCTATAGGAATTATAAAAAACTGGCTTCCACCCCATGCGGATATAGATAGAGGTACAATAATTCCTGCAGCTATTAATTTTGCAATTGCTATTTTTTTATTTTTAGAATTAATACCACTAAGTAAAAAATAGATTGCTAAGAGACCAAAGAATAATCCAAGAGGTTCAGATTTGAACCAACCTATAGTTCCTCTCAATATCAATGGTAATGAAACTGAGAAAAATAATGCGGAAAATAACCCAGCAGTTGTTCCTCCTATTACTCTAACTAATGCAAAAATTACAATAGTACTAAGAGAACCAAAAATCACAGGAAAGAGAATTGCAAAGTCATAAAGTTCCATTCCACCACCAAAAATCCAATATGTCACAGCAGCAGTAATGTGAAGTACTACTTGCGAAGTTTGGGAAACGTCTCTGCCATGAGGATACCAACTTAGATCATCATCCCATTGAAAATATGCACTTATTCCATTATCAACAATATATTGTGTCGCTCTATAATTGAAAAAGGGATCAAATTCATTTAGCTCCCAACCATAATCAGCTGCTTGTGATCTAACTAAAAATGAAATAGAAAAGGATAGAGAAAGAATACCCACAATTAAGAGATGATGTAATTTAAGATCAAATTTTCCTAGTGAGAGTAAAGTTATGTTTGAAATCAATTAGATTTTCTCTCTAAACTTTGTTTATTACTCTTTGGATAAAAAATAATTAAAATTATTCATATATTTAAAACAGAGATTTAAAATCAATTTAAGGAGAATATTTACCTGTCAGTCTAGCTTCGGCAAGAATATGATTTTTCATGGATTTTTCCACATTTGTTTTAGATGCACCTTCATTGAGGTTCAATTTATTATCTAATGCATACAGTTTGAAGATGTACGTATGCTCTTTATCAGGTGGAGCTGGACCTCCATAACCAATTTCTCCAAAATCAGTTTTACCTTCAATGGAACCAGACGGAATTGAATTTTCTTTGATTTCTGTTGTGTTAGGTTCAATATTCCATATTACCCAGTGAATCCAAATTTTTCCTACTGCACCCATTGCATCAGGATCATCCATTATGATAGCTAGTGATTTGGTATTTTGTGGTACTCCTTTAATCTTTAATGGTGGATTTATGTTGGTAGTTTTGTAGCCATATTTTTTTGGAATTTCCTTACCATTTTTAAAAGCACCACTTTCTAAAATTAAATCACTCACATCAGTTATTGATGAATTCTACAAGTTAAATTTTACTATGATTCTAAAACGATTTTGTCATTTGAGAAAGACATTATAGAACCGCCATATTCTTTGATTTGTTTTTTTAACTCCTTATCCATGGTACCAATTATAGCTCTATTTTTTTTTACATAATCAATTAGTTCTTTATCTGCAAAATTTCCAGAAATTGGTATAATTTTAAAATTTTTTATAAAATCTCTAGTTGTAAGTGCAGTGTGATTTTTTTGAGGATTTTTAATTAATTCAGAAAGTTCGTTTTGAACAACTTGCGGAACAACAAAGGTAACTTGCCCTATTTCAACATCAATATTATCAATATTTGTGATTCTTTTAGTAGCTAGATGAATTAGAAAACTTGTATCACAAATTACTTCAACCAAGTATTCCTGCTCCGATTAGTCTCCATCTGTCAGTAATTCTTCTGCTAATAGCCACATTACCACCTTCAAATATGCAAGCAGGTCTTCGGAGTTCAACGTCTATGTTATTTGATTTGATCTTAGAGACTTTACCTAGAATTGGAGCAGTTCCAATGTTTAATCGTAATAATTCTCCTACTTGAATTGGGAGTACTTTGGTATCTTCAGCTGCGCCAACAGCAGAGTCAAACAGATTTACTTCGAGTTTTATTTGGGTTGAATTTTCAGGCAGTGTTCCAGGTTTTCCAATTACAGATCCTATAAAAGAATCACTTCTTGTCATTGCAGGATCTAGTTTAGTACCAATTGCCACCAACCCGCCAGGTTTTACAGAATCAACAATTCCAGCAGCTGTACCTAGAGAAGTAATTTCAGTCAGTAATGGCTCATATGTTTTCTTTTTTTCATCCATTATGCCAGGTTTAATTTCAATTTCATCACCAACATTAAAAGTTCCTTGTGTTAAGCTTCCTCCAATTACACCACCTTTGATATTTTTTAGTTTTGTGCCAGGTTTGTTGACATCAAAAGATCGTAAGACATGCATTATTGGTTCTTTAGATTCATCTCGTTCTGGAGTCTTGATTGTAGATTCTATTGCACCAATTAATGCATCTATGTTAAGTCCAGATTGTGCAGATATTGGAATAATTGGTGCTTTTGCAGCATATGTTCCTTTAACAAACTTTGTAATTTCTTGATGATTAGTGATAGCTTCTTCGTATGAAATTAAATCTACTTTATTTTGTACTATGACAATTTGTTGTATTCCAAGTGTTTGAAGTGCCAAAAGATGTTCTTTAGTTTGTGGCTTAGGCACTTGTTCATTTGAAGCTACTAACAATAATGCTCCATCCATTAATGCAGAACCTGAGAGCATGTTTGCCATTAGACTTTCATGTCCTGGACTATCTACAAAACTAACAACTCTAGACAGTTCGCTTTCTTTTCCACAATTATTACATTTTGGAGCTGTTGAATATCCTAATGGTTCTTCACAACTTTTACATTTGTAAAATGCTGCATCAGAGTAACCAACACGAATTGTAATTCCCCGTTTTAGCTCTTGACTATGAACACTTGTCCATGAACCTGTTAGTGCTTGAATAAGTGTAGTTTTACCATGATCCACATGACCTGCAGTTCCAATATTTACACATGGTTGATGACCATATTTTTTTATGTACCAATCAGGAAGTGTTTCTCTCCAATGCATGAATCAAAATGTAAAATCGGTATATGTTAAGTTATTCTTTTTATTTTAAGATTCTGCTGCTACTTCAGCTGGAGCTTCTACTGGTAGCTCTCCATCAAATTTACAATTTATCTGGTATATTTCTTCTGAAACAGTATTTCCGCGCATGAGTTTTCTTACTCTTTGTCCAATTTCTGCTGCTTGTAGTCCAACTCCTTTTGAAAGTAAAACATATTTTCTTGCTGAACCATGAATGTCATTTCTCATTGGCACTCCAGATTTATCACTACCACCAGTGAGTTTTAATTTTCCTTTCAATCCTACAATAGATGCATCTGTTTCGTTACCTAGTTGTAAACCTAGTAATGTATTTGCATCACTGTCTTTCAACTCTTTAGTGATAGACTTTCCCTTTACATCTGATACGGTGAGTTTGAAATTTGTCAAGTATTACAAAAAAAAATTGAACGACTAATTAACCTTTGGACATTATTTTTAAATCAAGATTACTTAACATACGTATGAATGATGAAATCAGATGTCCTAGATGTGATAATAAGATGGTAGATATGCAAGCATGCCATATGTTTTGTCCTAAGTGTGGAGCACATTTGGATTGTTCAGATAAAGGAAATTTTTGGTAATCAAATGCCAGATCTTTTTGGGATATAATCATATGACATGTTAATTGCCTGATCTTTCATAATTTCAAGATAAGTATCATAATTTGCTTCAAAATTACAATGAGGACATTTTACATTAGTAATTTCATCGTTTAAAATTGCTACCTTCTCACATTTAGGGCAACGTGCATCCATGATATTATTTTTCAATCAAGATATTTAATCATAATTAATGAATTTGAGATAGGCGGTGTTAGTCTAGCTCGGTATGACGTCAGCTTCCCAAGCTGAAGGCCGCGGGTTCAAATCCCGCACTCCGCATATTTTATAATTCTCTGATTGCTTGTTCTATAGTTCCTCTGTCTTTAGCTTTTGGAAAAAGTTTCAGATAACTTTTAAGATCATTTTTTGCTTCAGAGTTCTTTTTTTGTTTCTCTCTGAGATAAGCACGATTTTTGTAAATTTTTGCAGATCTTTTGGGATTGATTTCAATGGCTTTACTATAACATGATTCAGATTTATCAAATTGGTTAGATTTTAGATGATAGTTACCTAGTCCATTGTATGCAAGATAAAACCTATTGTTAATTTTGATGCATTTCTCATAATACTGTACACAGTCATTAGAATTTTGCTCATTAAGTAAACTTCCTAACAAATACAATGCAGTTGAATTGGTTTGATCTAATTCAATTGCTTTTTTTAGAGATGTCAAAGCTTCAGATGTATTTTTTTGTATGCTTGATCTTTCAGAAATAAAACATAGTCTGTTTGATCTTTCACTTGAATCATTTTCTAGCTTTATAGAAGTCAAGACATTTGATGGAGCTAAAATTATCAACAGTCTTCCATCTTCAGACCATTCTTTATCAAAAATTGCTTGAGGTATTGCTCCTTCTTGCTGCTCGCCTTCTTGATTTCCTTTCTGAATATAATGGAAGATAGTTTTTTCATTATCATCATATCCAGATATTACTGAAGCGTGTTGTGTGATTTCAGGAATTCCTGGAAGAATTACTATAGGTGGAATTCCAATGTCTATTATTTTTTTTAATTCAGACAAGGAAGAATGAATAATTTTACATGTCAATCCATGTCTTTCTGCAGATTCAATTCCTTCAATTAAGATACTTCCACTAGAATTGGTGTATTGTTTTGCAGTTTCAATAGCCTCAGACATTGGAAGATCAGTATTCCAATATTTTGAAACTACATTGATTGGAAGAGGCAAGCAAATATTTTCTTCTTCTACTAGAGGAAGTAAAAGTTGATGATTCAAGGAATCCATGAGATTGAATAAAATTTGAGAGTTATTAAAATCAATCAGAGAGAGCAAAACTTTTGAATCAAGTTTTGACCATCACCACTCATTTCAGGATGAAATTGGGTTCCAAAAATTGGTTTTTTATCATATTGAATAATTTCAAATTTACAGTTTTTGGAGTCACCTATTACAAGTAAAATATCCGGTAATTTGGAAATCTCAAACCCATGGCTCTCAAATACTTGTAAATTACCATTGAAAAGATAATTTTTTCTTTGAATGTTGATTTTTTCAGTACCTTTTTGCGGGAATGTAAGTTTTCGAATTGTTCCACCCAAAGTCAGAGCTAATATTTCGGCACCATAACAAATCCCCAATAATTTCTTATCATTTTGAATTGTATGATTAATTATTTTAGAATTAATTTCATTTGTTTTTTTTTCATTTTTTCTTCTCCCAGAGAGAATAAATGAGTTGTAATTATCTAGTAATTTTAGATCCAATAGTTCTGGTGTTTGTTTTTCAAATAAGATATTTTTGTTATGTAAAAAATCAATCAAGTTTTTTGTATATACAGAACCATTATCAATGACTAGTAGCAATTAATTGCCTACTGTAATTGATACATAGTGCATTTCAGGAATATTATCTTTTACAACTATTGTTCCAATATTGAGATTAGTGTCTTCTTGCCACATGAATACTCTGTCACTACTTGGTTTGACAAAATTATCTATGAATTTATATAAGAAATCTTCTGTGTCAGCACGATCATTTTCCGTA
>JABFSW010000066.1 GCA_013140415.1 Nitrosarchaeum sp. | reverse complement strand
GTTTGTGTATGAATAAAACCTAGGATAAATCGTTTACCAAAGCTCTTATTTTACTTCTATTGTATTCTAATTATGGAAATATCTGTAGAGCAAATGATGCAAATAGAAAATAATGGACATCGCATGGGTTTTTTGAAAAAATTTATGATGGAGAATGCTGGTGCTATAGCCGTTAAAAGACTGGCAGAAAAATTTGATACTCTTGAATCAAAGAATATTTTGATTTTTGTTGGATTGGGAAATAATGGTGGGGATGGATTAGTTATGGCTAGACATCTCGCAGGTTATGGTTCCAAAGTTGTAGTAGTTTTACTTGGAACTCCAGATAAAATCAAAACTGAAGAAAGTAAGTGGAATTGGTCACTACTGGAAAAAATGTCATCTGTTAAATTGATATCTGACATGGATAATCTTGATTTCACTCCAGACATAATTGTGGATGGAATTCTGGGAACTGGAATTTCTGGAGAAATAAGAGAACCATATGCAAGTGCAATAAAATACATTAATGATTCAAATTGCTTTAAAATTGCCGTTGATATCCCGTCTGGAGTTAATCCTGATAATGGAGAAACTGCAAATGTCTTTGTACAAAGTGATATGACAGTTACATTTCATAAAATGAAGAGGGGAATGCCAAAAAGAAGAGATTTGTGTGGTGAAATATTTGTTGAAAAAATAGGAATTCCACCAGAAGCTGAAGAGGGTGTATTGTGAAAGTTCATCAAATCCAAGTTGGGAATATGCAGAATTTCACATATGTTGTGGAAGATGAAGATACCAATGAAGGAATAATAATTGATCCCTCTTGGGATCTTGATCAAATTGAACAAATTATCAAACGAAATAATTTAAAAATAAAATATATCATCAACACTCATCATCATTTTGATCACACATTGGGAAATGAAGGAATGATAAAATCAACTAATGCAAAACTAATCCAACATGAAAAATCTGAATTAAAACACGACATTGCAGTAAAAGATGGTGATATAATTGAATTTGGGAATTCAAAACTAACTATTTTGCATACTCCTGGACATTCTAAAGATAGCATGTGTTTAATTGGAGATGGAAAACTTTTTTCTGGAGATACTCTTTTTGTAGGAAATTGTGGACGTATAGATTTACCTGGAGGTAGTGCAAAAGAATTGTATCATAGTCTTTTCGATGTTCTTTATTCTTTGAATGATGATCTTACTCTTTACCCTGGCCATAATTATGGACATTCTTCAACATCTACAATTGGACAAGAGAAAATAACTAATCTTGTCATGCAAAAGCGAACTGAACAAGAATTTGTTGACATGATGTGACAATGACCTATTTAGATGATTTTGAATTTTTTGGTAATGTAAACAAAGCTCATGATTTTATTGACACACTTAAATCTGGAAATTTTTTATTCTCACTTGTAATTTCTTATACTGAAACATGTGAAATCTCAGGCATTACCTTTGCCGGTGCTGATAAAGATTCAATACAATTCACTCCTCCTGCAGATGCTGAATATCTCTACTATGGTTATTGTAAAACAATTGATAAAATTCCAATGACTCCTGATGGTAAGCCTACACCAGCATTACTTACTAAAACTGCATTAGAGTCATGCAGTATTCCTCATGTTGTAATTAATGCTGGAAGTAAAATTCTGCCACAGCTACCTTTCATTCACACTGGTTTGGTACATGGGAAAAACATTTCAGTTGAATCTGCAATGAGTGATTCCCAAGTATCTCAGGCAGTAGATTATGGAAGAATGGTAGGAAGAAGTCTTGCATCTTTAACTGATTGTTTGATAATAGGGGAAAGTATTCCTGGTGGCACAACCACTGCTCTTGCTGTATTACGAGGATTAGGATTCCAAGCTAAAGTAAGTTCTAGTATTCCAAATAATCCAGTTGAATTAAAAAATCAAATTGTTAATCTGGCATTAGGGAGATTAACTTCCGATAACCCATATCATGTAATAGCCGAAGTTGGTGATCCTATGATTGCCTTTGTAGCTGGTATGTTAAGTTCCGCATCCGAAATCACTAAAGTAATGTTGGCAGGTGGTACCCAAATGGCTGCTGTTTTAGCATTTGCTTCAAAAATTGGATTCAATGAACAAAATACTGCTATTGGAACCACTTCTTACATCTCCAATGATGACAGTGCTAATTTTACATCTCTTGTTTCAGAAATTGCAGACATTCCTGTAATCGCTGTTAACCCCGGACTAGAAAATTCTAAATTTTCAGGACTAAAAGCATTTTCACAAGGATTTGCAAAAGAAGGTGTCGGTGCAGGCGGTAGTATTATCGCATCTATGATAAAAACAGGAAATGATTCCACTCATTTTTTAACGCTATCTGAAAAAGAATATCATCGGCTTTTTACTTCACTGTAACTGATTTAGCCAAGTTTCTTGGATAATCCGGATCAGCGTCTTTTTCAATTGCCGCATAATATGAAAGCAACTGTATTGGAATTGTTTCTGAAATAGGATATGCTAATTCACTTGTTTTTGGAATTTCTATCCAATAATCATAGACATCACTTTTCTCATCTGATATACCAATGATCTTTGCACCACGTGCTTTAATTTCTCTAGCACTTGTTAATGTATCCAAATATGTTGAATCATTTGGATTAATTATAATCACAAATACATTGGAATCCATAAGTGCCAATGGACCGTGTTTTAATTCTCCTCCTGGTATTCCTTCTGCATGAATGTATGTCAATTCTTTTAATTTTAAAGCAGATTCTATCGCTATTGGATAATGAATTCCTCTCCCTAGAACATAGATATCTGAAATTTCTTTAATTTCTCTAGCAATGTGCCTAATTTGAGCATGATTTTCAAGAATTTTTGCAATTGCTTTTGATATTTCTTTATAGCTAATCTCGAATTTTCCATCACACAACTCTTCTGTGATTTTGTATATTATGATCATTTGAGATGTAAAACTTTTTGTTGCTGCAACGCCTATCTCTGGGCCGCAATTCATCCCAATTACAATATTTGATTCCCTTGCCAAAGATGATGTAAGTGAATTTACTATGGAAATAACCTTACAGTTTACTTTTTTTGCAATATTTACTGCATCTAATACATCTGCACTTTCACCGCTTTGTGAAATTGCAATTAATGTTGAATTTGGTTCAATTGTATCTGAAGAAAATTGTAATTCACTTGAAATTATTGCATCTACTTTTATTTTTGCATATTTGGCTAAAACTTGTTTTGCAATCAATGCTGCATTATAACTAGTTCCGCTTCCAGTTATGTAGATGTTCTTCGAATTTTTAATATAACTTGCTGCATTTTTAATTGCCTCTTTTGTATTTTCTCCTGCTTTGAATATAGTATCTGGCTGCTCTGAAATTTCTTTTAATGTAAAATGTGCATAGTCGCCCTTATATGCATCTGCAAATTCTTTTGATACTTTTGTAATTTGCTGTTTTACGCTTTCTCCATTAAAATCTAAAATTTGTAATTTGTCTTTGTCAATTATGACAAAATTACCGTTTTCAATGTAAATGGCATTATCTGTTTGTTCAATAAATCCTAAAACATCACTTGAGAGAAAATAACTATTTTTCCCAATTCCAACAATTAATGGTTCATGAAATCTCGCAGCTGCCAATTGTCCGTTTTCAAACATTGCAACAAATGCATAATGACCCTTTAATTCTGAAACTGTCTTGATTATTGCACTTTTAACATTCTTGACAATCTCATAATTTTTTTGAAGAAGATTTGCTATTACTTCACTGTCTGTTTCACTTTTGAAAATATATCCGTCTTTTTCTAATTCTTTCTTTAGTTGTTCGAAATTTTCTATAATTCCATTATGCACTATTGCCAGTTTTCCAGAATTGCTAGGATGTGGATGCGCATTTGCATCTGTCACTTTTCCATGAGTTGCCCATCTGGTGTGACCTATTCCAACTTTTCCAGGTAATGTATCGAGTTGAATCTTAGAATTTACCTCTTCTACTTTTCCAACTCCTTTTTTTAATTCAATCTGATTATTTGATTCGGTCGCAACCCCAACACTATCGTATCCACGATACTCCATTCTTTTCAGTCCTTTGACTATTATTGGCGCTGCTATTTCATTTCCATAATAACCGATAATTGAACACATGACTGATCTATCTGATAATGTGAGGGGTTATTTACTGTTAAACCTATTCTTATTATTCAATTGAAAATCTTTCTATTCTAAGTTTCTACTTCAGTTGTCTCTACGACTGCATCAATTTCAGGTTTTGATTCTGGTTTTTTAGTACTTTCTAACATGCTTGGAATATTAGACTCTGGTGAAAAATGAATATTTTTTTCTTCTTCCAATGTTACAATGTACGATGGAATGTTTACTTTTCTATCTCCAATCATTATATGTCCATGAATTACTGCCTGTCTTGCTTGATATGGTGTTTTAAATCCAAACTTTCTTGATACTAGTGTTTGTAATCTACGTGAAAGTAAATCATTTACTTGAAGATTGAGCACATCATCTAATGTGGATTCATTACTGACTAACCCTATTCTTGATAATGATTTCATCAAAATTGGTTCTTTTTCTAATCTGATCTCTTGTCTCAAAGCAAGCAGTGATCTTGCTTGATGTCTTACACGAGATAATTCTGTATGTGCTTTCCATAACTCTCTTTTTGATCTTAAACCAAATGTGCCGAGAGTTTTTAATTCCTCCATTTTTAATTCGTAATTAAGTGGTCTCTTTGGTTTTCTCCACATTCTTCTTGGATATTTAGGATCTCCCACTCAATCCACCTATTTCTTTTTCTCCGCAGGAGCTGCTTTCTTTTCTGCAGCAGGTTTTGCTGCTGCCGGTGCAGCTGCTGTTGCTGCCGGTGCAGCTGCTGTTGCTGCCGGTGCAGCTGCTGCTTGTGCAGGAGCTGGTTTTCCAGCTTTGGCAACACCTACTGCTCCTCCTTTTCTACCTGTAGTTCTTGTACACTGTCCTCTGACTTTTAATCCATACATGTGACGATAACCTCTCCAACTATTGGTGGTTCTCTCTCTTTCTATATCATTTCTTAAAGTAAAAGGAATATCTGATGTCAATAGATGCATATTTCCTCCAGTCTCAATGTCTTTTCTTCTGTTAAGAAACCACACTGGAAAATTTCCTGCTATGGGATTGGTAATTAATTTCTCAATTGATTGAACATTAGATTCAGATAGAAAACCGATATTTGTATTGGTATTAATTTTTAATGTATCTAGAATTGCTGTGGCAAAATTATATCCTATTCCTTTAATCTGGGTTAATCCCACAATCGCCTTTTTGGCTCCAGGAATATCATTTCCTACAATCCTAACAATGTGTCTAAATTCTTGAGTGCTCAAGTATTGAAAAATTCTTAGTTACCCCGATAAAAACCATGCTAGGCGTCAATTAGATGTGTTTCAAAAGGATTCAATGTAGGTCAAATATTATAATTTTCACACTTTATCTCTTATTTTAGCCTCCAATTTGAGATATTGAGTTAAATTCTAAAATTTATCTAAAGTCTGAATCTTCTGTCCAGTCTTTACCTTGTACATTCCATTGATTGCATTTACAGCACTTCTTTACTCCTCTTTGAGCATCTATTTCGATACAGAAACAATGCTCTCCTTTCCCTGATGTATCTTTAATACATAATTTCTGCATTATTTGTAATTACAATATTTTACTAATTATTCTATTGGTGTAAATCATGTGCAATTTTTACTTAGAAAAGTTATAAATTCACATAAAGATTGATGATTATAAATGGATGATACTTTTGAT
>JABFSW010000033.1 GCA_013140415.1 Nitrosarchaeum sp. | reverse complement strand
CTCTAAAATTTGTTCATATACAAAATAAATAAACTCTGCAAAAAACATCAACAAAAATGCGATTCCTAGCATTTTGTATGCTCTTGAATATACTAAAGTTCCAGCATATCTTCTTGCAGTAATGAAGGCAAAAATAGATACACACACTGGAATAATCATTGAAAAACTATAGGTTAGTACACTCGAATCTTGTGAAATATTTACTACAATGTGGAATATTACTACAATAGCACCAATGAGTACTAATACTGAATAATTGATTGGACTTCCTAGTTTCTCTGGCACTATATCAAAATTCATTTATTATATTTTTTTTTAATTTTGTCTGTTAAATATTCTATGATTGATTTTTTTAAGCTTAATATCAGATAAATAACATTAATTTGGAATCACTTGTAATATAGTACTCTCTTGGAAGGAACGCTTTTTTAATTGAATTTTAACTACTACAACATTTTTCTCTATATCCATTTTTACGTTATTAAATATAGTTTCATATTTTTTTATTTTTTTGCCATCAGTAGATACTGCACATTCATTTGAAATGAGCAACCCATTATCTATCAATTGATTTATTTTTCGATAGCCAGAGGTTTGAGGCACGTTACAATGTTCCAAAATATCAGCAATGATAAGGGATTCATCTAAAACAGTTCCGATTATTGCTTTTTTATCTTCATCTGCAAATGACTCAAGAAAGATTTTGGCTAAGATTTGATCTTTAATGGTGACCCAATTATCAATTCCTTTCTTTTGTTGTTTTAGATCGATGATATTTTGCAGGAATTTTGTTTCTAATCCATCTGCACCTGCCCCAAAAAATTCTCTTAATACACTATCAAATTTATGAAAATCTTTGATTGCCTGTGCAATACCCATACCATGACGTTCCATTAATCGTTGTTCAATTTTGTTTAAGGTGGATTTACCAAGGTTTACTTCAATAGATTGACGTAAAGATGGTGCCAGCAAATTATCCAAACTGTTTTCCAATAGTATAATGTACAAATAATCGGTATTAAACTAATTGGAATGTTATTTTGGAAATAACAATATTGTTTAAAAGATACAAAATTGAAAGTTTTTACTTTTTTCTGGCATTATTTTCAAAAATAAGATCGGGTTAATAATTTGTGGAGAACAAAAAAGAAGTGCGATCATGCATGAATTATTACATAATAATACAAATAGGTACATTGTAGTTAGTTGTACAAAGTAGTAAGTGTTTGAATATAACATACCAATGCATATCACCAAAAGTGGAAATAAGCAAATAGCAGAAAAATGGATAATACACAGATAGGAAATGAGGCTGAATAATTGACATTACAAGAAAACGGGATCCTTAGAAAAACAGACAATGTGTCTATCAGAATAGATTCGGATTTGAGTAATAAATTACATGAAAAATGTATTGAACAAAAAATCAGTCTCAATACTTTGATCAATCATCTTTTAGAAAAACAAGTGAATTGGAATGAGTTGACTAGTGAAATGGGTTGGATAACAATGTTCAGATCGACATTTCGGGAATTAATGGATTCAAATTCCAAGGAAAAAATACAAAAGATCGCAGAAACAACAAGTACCATTGATCTCAAAAATTCATTGAATTATTTTTACGGTTATGTTAATTTAGATTCTATTTTAGATTTATTCAAGAAAAGATGTCAAAACATGAATGTACAATTTAGATTAATCCCAGTAAATAACACAATCAAAATCATAATTCAACACGATCTTGGTAAAAACTGGCCTTTTTTCATAATAAGACAAATGAATTCAATATTAAATGAGGTCGGGTATAGAACCATCAATGAGGATTATAACAGTCAGGGATTCTCATTTGAAATTGTCAAGGTAGGAGATGAATAGAAAAATCAGGCACAATTAACGTCAAATTTTTTAAACACATGTGAGAATATTATTAAAGATCGGACACATTTCCAAATATGGAAATGAGTGCATTAGATCTTATAAGAAAATCCCATTATGGGTATTATTTCATCATACTAGCTGCAGCACTGGCAGCGTTAATTCATGTCATTTGTAAACCAATGTTAGATGGCGGAAACAGTCAACTAGAAATTAATCCAATTGTAATGGCGTTTTTGATCTATTTTATTTGTGGAATATTCTTTACACCATTAGTAAAAAAATCACCGGTTATTTCCAGATTTGCCAGAAAGGATGTAATGTTCATGGTATTAATTGGGATTGCAGAAGTTTCAGCGTTAATCACATATTTTTACGGAATAAGTACATCAACTGCAGTAAATGCCTCGATATTTAGTAATAGTGAAATCATTTTTTCTCTAGTTATTGCCATGATGGTCTTTAAAGAAAGATTACGAATCAAAGAATGCATACCTTTCTCTATGATAATCATAGGAATGATGATCATACCAATAGGAAATGATCTGTATCAAAATGATTTAAGCTTGGGAAATCTTGTAACAGGGGATTTATTGATAATTTTTTCAGGATTGCTATATGCGGTGGATATCACTTTGTGTAAGTATATTGGTGAAAGATTTGATGTAAAAAAAACAGTGCAAATAATATCATTCATTTGTGCGGCAATTACAATTTCAATTATTGTACTATTTCAGATTCCAATGGATGTAGAGTTAATACAATTGCCAAGTATTTTGATAATGTCCATAATTGGTACTGGAATGTCTACATTATTTTTCTTGATGGGGTTAAAACTCATTGGGGCAGTAAGAACAGTATTGTTGTATTCAACCACGTCAGTGTTTGGAATATTGTTTTCAGGATTAATTCTTTCTGAAGTAATTACACCTGTAGATATATTTTCAACTATGTTGGTTCTTGCAGGCATATTTTTGCTAAGAAATAAACTTGCAGGAACAGAAGAAAGAATTGTAGAAACAGAGATCATCAATAAAACAAATACATCGTATGTGGTTTTTGCTAAAAAAACCAAACTACTGCCAGACATAACAAAGTCGATATCAGATACTTCAACTAAAGAAAAAAGTACCATATTACCGAATTGTGGGATAGGTTAACACGCCTAAAAGACACAATTACCACAAAATGGAATTGGTAGAATAAATTTTCATGATTATTCAATCTTAGGATAAATAAGTTACATTTGTACAGATATGCAAAAAATAGGCTTGATAAAAAGCAAAAATTTTAAGAATTTTTTGAATGTAGTCAGTTGTAAGTATTTGTATACAATTACGCGATCAGAGTTATAAAGTAAAAACCAACATTTCCAATAATGGAAATAGCATCAAGCATGTTGCAATTAGGCAATTTTCCCGTAGATAAAGCAAATTATGACGAGATTAAGGACTATTTTGGAACATTTGGATTAACACCAAATCAAGTAAAGGTATTTTTTTATCTTGGAAAAGTTGGGCAGAGATCAGCATCAGATATTGCAAAGGCAGTAGATGTTCCAAGAAGTGAAACATATCATTTGCTAACAGCACTACAAAACAAAGGAATAGTTTCTGCAACATTTGAACATCCAATTAAGTTTTCAACAGTACCCATTCAAGATGCAATTCATGTATTAGTGAGCGCTGAAACAGAACGTTTAAAGAAATTAAAAAAATCAGGACCAATTTTAGAAGAGTTGTGGGAAAAAATTCCAGGTTTTGTTGATGATTCTGATGATGAACCAGAAGAGAAATTCCAAGTATTACAGGGTGGAAATCAAGTAAATAGTAAAATATTTGACATGATCTTAAACTCAAAAAACGAATGCAGGATTCTTGGATCGGAAAAAGATATGATGAAATTTTATCATGCCAGTGTCTTTGAAGCATTAGAAGAACGTGCAATTGATTACAAAATACTATCACCCATTTCAAAAAAATCGCAGTATATTTTTGAGAATATGGACGATACAAAAATAAAAGAATTGTGCTCCACTGTAAAAGACAACCTTTGTTTCTTGATTAAAGATAATGACGAAGTGCTCTTTTTTATAAAAAACTCCACAGGAAATAACAAAGAAATGAGAGCAATTTGTACAAATTCAGAAACAATAATTTATTCAAAATCTCTACTGTTTAACAATTATTGGTCAAATGAAAGTACAGGAGATACAAAATGACACGGTGCGTATGTGGATATTGTACTAATGATAAGGATAGATTTGTTGTTCATCTAGTAAACGGATGGAATGATCTTAGAAATGAACATTTACTCAATTAAAAAATTCAGAAAACAGTCGTCAAATCAGTGACTCATCGCTTACTTCGATTGGTTTTCTCCCCATAAAACCAGAATCTTTTTCATGCCAGAATTTGATTTCAGTTTCACCGTATTTCCAACAAAGCCATACTTCTTCATTAAATCTCTTTGAGGGAAAATCAAGTAGTCCCTGTTCTATACTTTTAACTACAACACCAGTATTTTCAAGCATCTCTGTCGCTTCATAAAATTTAGTTATTGCAGAATTGAGTTTTTGTTTGAGTAAAACATATTCTTCAAAGGTATTTGCAGTAGCAAGACTCATCTGAAGTTCTTGCTCCAGTTTGGAGATTTCATTCTTTTTTGCAAGTGTAAACTCAAATTTTTTGATTACGTCAGGTAATGCTTGATTTGCCTCATTTTTTGTAAAATATGAAAACATGTAGTAATCATCGTGTCCTTGATTAAATATCTTAGGTGCAAATTTATTAACAATAATTCTAGTGTCAAATTATGGATGAAGAACAAATAGAGATGCTAATTACTCAAACTATCAACGGTGCAGCTTTAACCATTCCATCTTATCTAGAAGACATAAAACAAAATCAGGAAACACTCAAAGTTGAAAATCCACAAGAGTTTGTCTATGGAATGATAATGGGAATGGTATTGGGTATGAGCGGTGCCTTGTTAAGTTCACAAAAAGAAATGCCTACTGCAGAAGAACAGATGAAAGTAAGAGACATCATATACAAGTATATTCCAGAAATTAGAGAACGGATCTTTAGTTGATAGAATTTACCAAATCTGAGGAAGAATTTCTGCAATCCGTAGAGGAAGCAAGAATTGCGACATCGCATGCAGATATTCCACATGTAAAACCAGTGTCATTTATTTATCATAACAGCATTATTTTGATTGCAACCGACTATCAAACCAGGACATTCAAAAACGTGAAAATAAATCCAAAAGTTAGCGTAACAATTGATGTTTATGAATCGGGAAAACACAAAGCTATTTGCATTCAAGGAAAAGTTGAGATCTTGGAAAAAGGACAAGAATTCCTACAGACATATAAAATATTTGAAAAAAAATTTGCGTGGGTCAGAAATGAACCATGGAAAGAAAATGAAGCGCCATTTCTTAAAATTATTACCACCAATAAAACAAGTTGGGGATTAAAATAAGAAATTACACTAAAGATAAATTAAAAAATTCAAAAGTATTGAAACTTAAGGTGTAAGTTCAGGCTCTATTTGGGATAAAAGACTTTGAACAGAAATAGGCTTTTGCCGTATTGAACTGACACCTAATTCTTTAAGAAATTTAGTTTGATATTCATCTAGTTCAAGTGAGCTTACAACAACAACTTTTTGAATTTCTGATGGTTTTTTATTTTTTAAATCCAAAAGAAAATCAATTCCACTGTAATTAGGCATACACATATCAAGTAAAATCAGATCATAATGATTTTTCAATACCAGATCAAGACCTTTTTTTCCATCAATAGCACTTTCAAAATCATGGTTTTTAGTTTTTAGAATGTCTGAAAATATTTCACTTATTTCAGGAATATCTTCAAGATGGAGTATTTTCATAACATAGAAAAAACAAGTAGATTCATAAAA
>JABFSW010000163.1 GCA_013140415.1 Nitrosarchaeum sp. | reverse complement strand
CTCCTATACCTCCTGCTCATCACAATCTACACCTAAAAAAAGAACTTGTCATTAACCATTTATCTAACAATGGTTGGAAATATATCTAGGAAAATAATTTCTTAAGCTCATATTATTTTTTTACGAGAGTGCTATATCCAGCATTAGCAAAGGCATGTAATGTTGATACTATTTTTAATTCAAAAATAGATAATTTTTTTAGCAATTTTCCATCCTATGGAAATTTTGCTCACATCAAATTATTAATATTTAAAAAAATTAAGACATAGAAATCTGATTATTATTTTTTAAGCATTTATTTACTAAATTTAATCAAAGAATTAACTATGATTATATTTATAAATACTTAATCTGCATATGAATTAAATTTGTTTTTTACCTTTTTCATTATATCGACTACGCACATTACATCCGACAAATCAAGTCCATTTCCCATAGGTAAATTGATTATTCGTGAGTAAATTTCTTCAGCATTTTTGATTTTCCTAGTTTTAAATATTTTTGAATGGTATTGTTGCATATGAATAGGAGGCCAACAAATTCTTGTTTCGATATGGTTTTTGTTTAAGATTTTATTAATTCCATCTCTATCTTTTGGATGAGTTAGAATACCAAACAACATGTAAGGATGCAACGTTACGTAATCAGGAACTGTTTGAAATTTATGATCTTTAATCTCCTCTCTATAAATTTTAGCAAGATTATTTCTATGTTTTAAAAATTTTTTAATTTTCTTTATTTGAGCTAAACCTATTGCAGAATGTAGATCAGAAATTCTAAAATTTAAACCAAATGTTCTGGAATCATATGGAACTTTAGAGCCGTGGGATCTTATTAGTCTGAGTTTTTCTGCAATATCTTTATCGTTAGTTACAATACATCCTCCTTCTACAGATGTAATGACTTTAGCCATATGAAAACTGAAAATTGTAGAATGTCCAAAAGAACCAATTTTTTTATTTTTATATTCTGCACCTATTCCTTCCGCAGCATCTTCAATAAGGATCAAATTATTGCTTTGAGAAAATTCTCTGAATTTTTTTATATCAACAGGCATTCCTGAAACATCTACAGGAATAATTGCTTTCGTTTTCTTTGTTATATACGGTTTAATTAAATCAATTTCCGTATTGAAAGTTGATGGATTAGAATCAACAAGAATGGGTTTTGCCCCTACACTAAGAACAGCATTAACAGTAGCAACAAAAGTAAATGATGGGACAATAACTTCGTCACCTGGTTTAATGTTATGGGAGAGAAGTGAACATATCAGAGCAGAAGTACCATTGTTCACCATTACACAGTACTTTGCACCAACGTACTGTGCAACTTTCTTTTCAAATTCATAGGTTATTTTTCCCTGAGTTAACCATTTTGATTTCAAGACTCTTGACACTGATTCAATTTCCTCTTTTTCCAAAGAAGGCGGTGCCCACTGAATCATAATCTTGTTATCTTTATCTTAAATTTTAAGTGTTAGTTCTGAGGATTGATTTAATTGAGGAATTAAAAGATGAGCCCATATTGCTAAATATTTGTATTTTTTCACACAAAAAGAACAATAATAAAACATTGCAAATTTCTAATAACACTAATCAAAATAATAAAAGAAAAATTTTTTTAGTTAACATTAAACAAAGAGGATTGATAATAAATTGAAAAAAGCACTGATTCTTGGAGTTACTGGACAAGATGGAACTTATCTGGCAGATTTTCTGTTAAAAAAGAACTATGAAGTGTTTGGTACCTTTAGACGCACAAGTCATAAATGTTTTGAACGTTTAGAAGAAATCAAAATATTTGATCTAGTTCATACAATTAAAGCGGATCTTGCAGATCAAGGGTCAATACAAAATGCAATTAAAAAATCAGATCCAGACGAAATTTATAATTTAGCGGCACAATCATTTGTTGGTACATCTTTTAGTCAACCCATTCTAACTTCCGATATTACTGGGTTAGGTACTCTGAGAGTTCTTGAAGCAATAAAACAACTTACCCCGAATATCAAACTCTATCATGCATCATCTAGCGAAATGTTTGGTAACTATCCTGAAATTAAAAATGAAAATTCTCCATTCTTACCACGAAGTCCCTATGGAGTAGCTAAAGTCTTTGCTCATAATATGACAAAACATTACCGAGAAGCTTATGGTATTTTTGCTAGCTGTGGAATATTATTTAATCATGAATCTCCTTTACGTGGTCTTGAATTTGTAACTAGGAGAATTAGCTATGAAATTGCTCAAATTAAATTCAAAAAAAAGACGAAAATAAGTTTAGGAAATTTAAAAGCTAAGCGAGATTGGGGTTTTGCAGGAGATTATGTAGAAGCTATGTGGATGATGCTTCAACAAAAAACTCCAGATGATTATGTTATTGCTACTGGTGAATCTCATTCTGTAGAAGAATTTCTCTCATTAGCATCAGAAATTGCTGGTTTGGGAGATTGGCATGATTTAGTAGAAATCGATCCAGAATTCATTAGACCACTTGATATTGATGACTTGGTAGGCGATCCATCAAAAGCAAAAAAGGAATTAGGGTGGAAGCCTAAAGTAAATTTTAAGGAATTAGTTAAGATGATGGTAGAGCATGACATTGACTACTTTAGACATTATGTGGATCCTTTCGATATAAGTATAAACAGAAATTAACTAATTATTTTCTTTAATATTTTCTGTAATATCTGTAATCACATATGGTTTATCATAATTACTCCAATATGATGAGTCATTCAATAATGTGTAATTTCCATTAAAATTTGCATTAAAAATAATTCTAAATGTATTAACTGGAGTCATCGTGTCATATAACATATCTTTTCCATCAGGTGTGTAAATTGCAATAAAATTATTGTATCTTTGTTTTAGCATAACATCATCTGGATCATTCCAATCAAAACCATAGTCTGTTCCATGATCTGATGCTATTATGATAATAGGTGGCTGTTTAGTTTCATTCAAAATTTTATCAATAAATTCTAAAGCCCTTAAATTTCCATATTGTAGAGTATCAATGTAACTTCGCTTATCTCTCTCGTCGCCCCAAACAGTCCAAGTATCTCTTGGAATTACATGTTCTCCATTAGGACCAAACATATTCGGTGGATGAGGTAATATGATATGTCCAATTACAAATACCGGCTCATCAAGTGATTTGTGAATTTCAGGCAATTCTGAAAAAAAGCATAATTGTTGATCTCTAAGATATTCAGTAGACTGCCAATTAATAAAATAAACAAATATGCTAATCTTACCGATAGATTGCGTTAGCTTGTTTGGTAGTAATATTTTGTCACCTGGACACAGTTTAACATCTGTATTAATTTCAAAACTCGAAGTCAAAAAACTTACTGTCTTGTATCCTTTTGATTTCAAAATTTGCATAGATGTCGAATTGTTCATCAGTTTCATAGGAGTAATCTGGTCTTTAGATTCTACACCTAGTATATCAGATAGATAATTAAGATATTTCATATTGAAAGTAGATGGAATAGATAGAAATGTTGCTGGATAATTACTGTGAGGATGTTTAGCAACAAAAAATCCCCGCTCTTCAAGCGACTGTACAAACTTGGTATTGTCATAATTCAAATCTTTTTTTAAGCTATCTGTACCTCCATAACCATCAAAAACTACGTAATAAACGTCAGGATAGTAATCAGGTTCACCAATAAGGGATAGCATATCTTTATTGTATTTCTTTGTTGGTACATCTTCCTCCTTGAAAGAATTCATGTCAGTATCTGTATGAGATATTATTTCTATGTCATTATTGTTGATCATGTATATTCCTATATTGATTATAGACATAGAAATTAGAGTTATTGCTACAACGTTTAAAATTTTTGTAATGTTTTCAAATCTTTTTTTTGCTTTGAAAATATAGTAACTACCTGCAATTAAAGCGATCACATATGGTATTATCAAAAATACATGTCTGCCTAATACAATTCCCCCTACTGTAAAACCTGCTATTGCTTGATAGATGTAGCCATATGAAAAAACCAAACCAATAACTAACGATGTTATTAGTCCAACTTTTAACCAATCTTTAAAAATTAATTTTGAAACAAATAAAATAATTGATAAAAAAACTATGATGTACAAACTAGGTTGTAAAAGATCACTTGGAATTAGTTCTTGCAAATTATTTGAATATGTGTAAATTATAGGAAAAAATACAAATAGAAAAGGATGAATTATGATGGATTTGATGTTATTCAATTAGATAGATCTTTCTTTTGCATATAATAAATTGTTCTCTGAGAATCATCTATCTTTAACTTGTCTTGTATGGTGAAGACTTTTTTGAATTGGGTTTCAAAATTATCTTGAGTATAATCTGTAAACACATCTTCTCGTGTTGCAAGCAAACGCCTTACTTGGGAATCTTCTTTTGGGACAAACTCTATTATTAGATGCTTGCAGTTTTTTGCAAAAAACTCTCCAATCATGTCAAGTGGAACATTATTTGATATTGCAAGATGGTGAATCAGAGCAAGGGCAAGAATTACATCTGCCGGTCCTCTTTTTATGAAAGATATTCTTTCTTGATTATGCCAACCTATGTCTGGACTTGGATTAGTCAAATCTATCAAAAGTGGGAGAAGATTCAAATCTTTTTTTTTAGTACATTCTATGAAGTTTTTTTCCACTGCTACAGGATCTACATCAAACGAAATAGTCTGAACTCCTTTTTTACTTGCTATTCTACTAAATATTCCTGTGTTAGATCCTATGTCCCAAAGCGATTTTGGATTGATCCTCTCAAGCAATGATGATATGATCTTCTTTTTTTGTTCAAAAGAAGATTCTGAATAATTGGTATCTGAATAATAATCTCCCCACTCTGTTCCCTCTGGATGCCAGTTCTGCTTTTTTATTGTTGAATGCAAGCTTTCGATAATGCCGATAAAAGATCTCTTGCTCAAATTATAATTCTTTATTTTAATCTCCTTGCTCTCATAACGTTTTTGACTTTTTGCATGAGCATGTAAGTGTGCAAATAGAGAAAACATCAAATGAGTTCTCATGGGAAGCAGTTTGCTTGCTAGTTCAAGTGGTATGCCGTCTATGTAGATCCTAAGTAGCTGATTTAGCCTGATATCTCTATGACTCATTAACGCCAAAGGAGCAAGAAAATGCTGGCAGAACTGTCTATATCCTTTCCAAATTTGACCTTCTTGGTATTTTTCAAAGGCCAACGTGTCAATAAGAACTGGCTTATAATTTCTAAATTGTATGTTATATGCACTACAATCCTTAAGTGTCATACCATATTCTAATGCGATTTTTTGGATCTCAATTGTAGTTAATGCTGCTTGCTTTATCTGACTAAAACACCATTCATACGGGTATGATATGAATGAAATGAATTCAGGTTGAATTATTTTGTAAGCAATTTGAGGATTAGATGGAGCAATGCTTATTTCTTTGTGCGGTATGAGTAACTCCACATCAACTAATTTCTTATACAAACCTGAATTCATCAGATGATCATAGTTTTCTTTGTAAGATTGATTTATCTGCCGATACAGTATGTTGTTCTGTAAAAAAAGAAAACCACTAGGATCTCTAAAAGAACTTTCTACTCTATGGTTTGTCATCTTTTTTATTAATTCGTAAAATCTTTTCTTTAAACTTGTACCAATAAATTTTTAATGTAATACCTACTCCAACTAGTGCTCCGATTATGACTTGAATCATCATACTTCCACTACCAGGATCTATGTAGGCATAAGCGTCTTGCAAATAAAATCCGCCAATTATAATCATTCCAAGTACTAACCAATTGATATTTCTCAAGATTGAGTGATTTCTCACAATTATGGATATAATCATTTGTATTATGAAAATTAAATCACTAAAGCAAATTTAGTAAAAATTAGTTTATTATGGATCTAATG
>JABFSW010000052.1 GCA_013140415.1 Nitrosarchaeum sp. | reverse complement strand
AAATTAGAAAGATTTTGGAATTAAAGTCCTAAAAGGTATAAAAAAATTACATTTTATCAGGGGCAACAATACCAAGTAATTCAAGTACCTTTTCAAGTGTCAACTTGAATGAATTTACAAGACACAGTCTGGAATTTTCTAATTTTTCATCACCTAGATCAAGCACTTTAACATGTTCATAAAAGGAATTGAATACAACAGCCAAATCATGACAGTATCTTGCTATCACTTTGGGCGATAGATTTTTTGCTGCATCCATAACATGAATATCAAATAATCCAATTGTTTTAATCAAATCCAGTTCAGATGGATCATTCAGTAAAGAAAAATCAACATCAATTGATGGAGTACGTGTAGATTTTTCAATTATCCTAGATGCTCTTGCATAAGTATATTGTATGTATGGAGCAGTATCACCTTCTAAGCTCAGAGATTTTGTCAAATCAAATGAAATTATCTTATCTAAATCCTGTTTTATCATCTCATAACGCAAAGTTCCAACAGATACTTGATGGGCAATTTTTTCAATCCCAGAATCAGTCATTTCAGGATGTCTCTTTCTGGTTTCCTCAGTGGCTTTGTTTTTTAGCAAATCATAAACAGAATCAGCATTAACATAGAGACCTTTTCTTCCGGACATCTGAGCTTGTTTGCCATCAGTGTTTAATCCCAAAGTTTGTGCAGTATCAGCACTAAGTGTAACTGACTCATAACTAAGATGAACATATGCATCTTCAGCAGATTTGAATTTAGACATTAGTGTTGTGATAATTTTTTGAAGCCTTGCTTGTCTTGAATCAATTACAGTGATTACTTTTTTGCCAGTAAAGTTTTGTTTGTGCTCACTACTGGGCACCAAAGTCGTTTGCCAAAGAACATGATTACCAGATTGCATCTTTTCATATTTTTGATAATTGAAAGGATCTTCTAGTAATCCCAACTTCCATGCAGCATATGGGATGTCCTTTGCAACGTATGTTGCAGTGCCATTACTTCTAACAATGACTTTATCCTCTTCGTTATTTTCTCCCCTAATTACCCAACAACCTACATTCTTACCTTCATTTTCAAACTCTATGAGATTTAGTTCCTTGAGTTTTTCAAAAATTTTGCCCCATAACCCTGAACGAATTATTTGTGATTCAAAATTTAAGCAATCATAATAGACTCCCAAGTTCCAACATGTTTCAAGCTGATTTTCCAAAACACGGCGTGTGATTTTATCAGCAAACTGAGCAGTTTCAGAATTACCATCTTCTAGTTCTTTGAGAATGTTTTTTCTAATCTCTTCCAAACTAGGATCCGTTTCATATTTTTCAGTAGTTTTAACATAGACATCATCACCGCAATAATGATCAAATTTTTTCCCTTGAGGAGGTTGCAGGGCAAAACCAAAGTGTCTAAAACCAACAATAATATCTGCTACTTGTAAACCAGAATCATCAACATAATTCAGTATGTTAACTTTGTAATTTGATTTTTTTAAAATTCTAGCAACAGCATCCCCAAGGATAATGTTACGTATATGACCTATGTGAAGAGCTTTGTTAGGATTGACACTGGTGTGTTCTACCACAATTGTAGAATTTTTCCCCAAATCTACAGACCCAAACTCATCTAAATTAGATTCAGATAAGATCAACTGATTTAATTTTTCCCAATTAGCAAAAAAGTTAAGATACCCAGAAGGATGAGATTCAACCTTAGATACAAGAGTGCTTTGAGATTGTCTGTATTTTTCAGATAAAATGTCTGCAATCTCTTTTGGGTTTTTCTTTAGGTGTTTGGCAAGTAAAAATGAAACATTTGAGCTTACATCGCCAAAACCCGGTTTTGCAGGCTCCACAGAAAATGAAATATCAGACACGGAGAGGTCATCTAATATTTTATGGAGATTATTTTCGATTTCGTCTATTAATGATTTGAATGACAATACTATACCTCAGATAATTTGGGTGCTAATTTATCTAGTGCTTCTATAACTCCATCTCCGGATTTAGCAGATACAGTCATTGTTGCCTGAGATTTGACATGCTCTGTAGAATTTCCTAATGCAATACTTGTTTTTGCAATTTTGAATAGAGGTATGTCAGTTGCACTGTCCCCTATTGCTATCACATCATCACTGGAAATAGACAATCGTTTCATAATTTCTTGGAATCCAGTACCCTTGTCAATTCCACGTGAATTAATGTGAAATGCATACTGACTATCTGAAAGTAAAACATCCAGATTTTTCTCTAGAACCAATTTTTTTGCCAGATTCAAGTCAAATGTTCGCTCCAATACAACTTCAGTCATTCGTGGAAAGACTGGTTTTTCTACAACATTGTCAATCTCTTTTTTAATAATTTGAAATGCCTGCTGACATTGGTGTATGTTGCCAAGTAAAATATGCTCATTTGTATTTACAGTAATACAACCACCGTTCTCACCTACTGCGATTTTTGTAGTTCCACCAAAAATTGACAACAGATATGCTTCAACAGATGATCGTCCAGTTACAAAGATTACATTATGACCAATGTTTTTCATATGCCTTAAAGCAGAAAGGGCATCTAAATTAATTCGACCACCACCATTTTCAGTTATAGTACCATCAATATCTACGGCAAATGTTTTGGGCTTCATACAAGTGAATTGTGGAACCGAATAATATTTGCTACGCGTAATTCTTTGCCTAGATCAAAAAAAGAACGTAAAAAAAGGAGAAAAAGATAATTGAATTTAAATTACTTTAAACGAAATTAACTTGAAATTTTACTTTCTATGTTTTGGCAGACATGCTTTGCAATATACAGGTCTGTCTGGTTTTGGTTCAAAAGGTACTTTGTCTTCCTTACCACAATCTGCACATGTGCAAGGATACATTATTCTTTCTTCGGACATGGTTTTATGCAATTTTCACCTCTTAAGTAGTATCGTATTACTTTGGAGAACAGACTAGTTTCAAATCGAAGTTAAATCTAAGAGGTATGGGTTATCGTCGTTCTCGAATTTTTTGTTCTAAAATATCGATCAATTCATTAACCATGAAATCTCCATCGCGGACATGGCTAATTCCAGTAATAATCTTTATTCTAGTCATTGTTTCAGCAGTGATTTGTAGTTGAGGCATACTTTACTAACAGCGCATTGTTATTTAAAGCAAAGAATTATCTAGACAAATGAGATAATCACAAAATTAAGATTGCTTAATGCACTTACAATCACAATCAAACATTCCTGCTTTTCCCATACATTGATCATGATGTTCATGATAACATTTGTCACAAGTAACCAAGTCACATCTTTACGAAGAGCTGTGATAAATACCGACTTAATTGATTAACTACAACATTCCAATCACAAGAATAGAGATAATTAAGAAAAATCATAGGATTTTATTTGAAAAGGACAGTAAAAAGATTGAATAGATTTGGGGATTCCTGAAAAAATTAAAGCCATTCAAGATGAAATGGCAAAAACACAGATCAATAAAGCTACAAATCATCACATCGGCTTACTAAAAGCAAAAATTGCAAAACTAAAACGAGAACAAGAAGACAAAGAAATTCAAAAAAAAGGTGTAAAAACAGATGGATTTGATGTCAGACGTGCAGGAGATGCCACAGTTGTGTTTATCGGATTACCAAGTGTTGGAAAATCAACACTACTAAACAAATTAACAGATGCAAAGTCTGCAGTTGCTGCGTATCAATTTACAACTCTAACAGTAGTTCCAGGAATGATGGAGTATAGAGGAGCTAAAATCCAAGTTCTTGATTTGCCTGGAATTATCAAAGGGGCATCAAGTGGAAAAGGACTGGGTAAAAGAATACTATCTGTTGCAAGAAGTGCAGATTTGGTTTTACTTATGCTAGATGTCTTTCAGCCTTTTCATGAAGATGTTTTAGTTAATGAATTAGGAAATATAGGAATTAGATTAAACAGATTACCCCCAAACATTACAATTGAAAAATCTTCTATGGGCGGAATTGCCATTGCCCAACAAGTAAAACTAACAAAAATTTCAGAACAGCACCTAAAAGACATTTTACATATTTATGGCATGGTTAGTGCCAGAGTTGTCATTCGAGAAGACATCACATCAGAGCAATTAGCAGATCATATCGCTGGAAATATTAGTTATTCAAAATCACTTACAGTTTTAAATAAAATAGATCTAGTAAATAGAGAATTTCTAGAAGATTTGAAAACAAAAATAAAATCAGAAGTAATAGAAGTTTAAGCAAATTCAGAAATCAACATAGAATTACTAAAAGAGAAAATATATAAAAAACTTAATTTTATCAGAATATACATGAGACCAAAAGGTGGGGAAAAAGACTTTAAAGAACCGTTAATTGCAAGAGAGGGCGATACAGTAGAAGATATTTGTAATAAACTACATCGAAGTATGAAAAGACAATTCAGATATGGTTTGATTTGGGGAAAAAGTGTAAAGTTTGGAGGACAAAGAGTTGGATTAGATCACATTGTACAAGATGAAGATGTTTTAACAATAATTAAAACACGTGGTGCATAATTCCAATTTCAAATAACAAAATGGATCAAGATACAGAACATAGATGGTGTAAATATTGCATGGCAAAAACAAAACAAATTCTTGTTTTTCTTCCAGAAATGGCAACATACAAGCGTAGAAGACAGTATCAGTGCACTATTTGTGGAAAAAAAAGTTGGTTGCAAGGAAGAAGACCATCAGCTGAAAGTGTTTATTGAAATTTTTCCGATCAGAATTAAATTTTAAAAATAAAATTTCGTTGACAAATAGTAATCAGTTTGTGTAATTTTGTTTATTCTAACTATAGAAAAGCTATGAAAATGGCGATTCATTAATGGCTACAAAAAGAAAAGCTGCCTCTAAACGTAGATCTAGTAGAAAATCTGCAGCAAAAAAAGCAGCTCCTAGAAGAAGAGCCGCTCCAAAAAGAAAAGCAGCTCCTAGAAGAAAATCTGCAGCAAAAAAAGCAGCTCCTAGAAGAAGAGTCGCTCCAAAAAGAAAAGCAGCTCCTAGAAGAAAAGCAGCAAAAAGACGACGATAAAAACGTCAAAAAACTAACAATCGTCATAGAATGACGATTTGTTTTCCTTTTTCTAATCTTGAAAATTAACTAAACATTTGGCTTGGAGGTTGTGAGCTTTTTCCTTTAATTGCATTTTTTTGAACTGTAAATTTCTTATCAGGTGGAGTGATAGATAGTTTCACAGAAGTGTTAATGGCATAATGCGGAGTGCCATCAGGATTTGTGAAATTGACAGCTTTGCCAACTCGATCTAAATCAACTTTGACTTTTACAATTGTTCCATCCTCTAATTCAAAAGATACAAAATCATTTTCAAGACGTTTGTAATCTAACATTTTGAATTCTATTTTTTCAGGATTTTCACTCATTGTTAATTCACGTTGTCAAGCATTAGTAAAGATAACTCATCAGTTTGATTTGGTCTTCAGTACTAATGATATTTTTATCAGTCAATATTTCCAAAAGTTCTTTGAATAATGCTTTTTGTTCTATAGACATTCCTCCTGCTGGACCTTTTTCTCCAGGTGGACCTGGTGGACCTCTAGGACCTGCAGGACCTACTGGACCCTGTTCACCTGTTATACCTTCTTCTCCGCGTGGACCTATCGGACCTGCTTGACCTCTTTCACCTTGTATACCTTGAATGCCTTGTGGACCTTGTGGACCTTTTTCTCCCAATTGACCAGTGGGACCTCTTTCACCTTGTGGACCTTGTGGACCTTGTGGACCTTTTTCTCCCAATTGACCAGTTGGTCCTGTTAGACCTTTATCGCCTTGCAGACCAATTAGTCCTTTGTCACCTTTTTCTCCTTGTGGTCCAGGAACTCCGGTTAATCCTTTGCACCTGGTGGACCTTGTGGACCTTGTGGACCTTTTTCTCCAATAAGACCAGTT
>JABFSW010000110.1 GCA_013140415.1 Nitrosarchaeum sp. | reverse complement strand
ACACAAAACATTATGTTTTTTCCTTAGTTTTTCAATCATTGGTTCAGAAAACAACAATTGCTTAGGAGTTAGAATATCAATCCATATTTTCAAGTATTTTCCATTATTATGGTAAGTTCAATAAGTTTTTCTTAGTCTATTACTAGCATTATGTGTAATGGGGGGAGCAAAAGTTGTTGTTTATGGACTTAGTACCGAAGGTTATGCCATTGCATGTCAAATGGCAATAAAGGGAGCAGATGTATACATTATTGATGAATCAACACCGTCAGCAATTTCTCTAAAAGCAGAAATAGCTAAAACCTACCCAAATGTATCTTCTCTAAAAGAAGATGAACCCTTATTGGCTATGGAACCAATTGATGTAGCCATTTCAAAAGCTCAGTATCTCTTCTTTACGCCAAGAATTAGAAAAACAGGTCAAGACATCAAAACTGAAATTCACTCAAAATTCAAAGATGCTACAACTTCTTTAAAAAAAAATAGTTCTGTAATTTACACTCTACCTACTGGTTTTGGTGGTAACAATGAAAATATTTCTCTACTTGAACATGTAACAGGTCTTGAAGTAGGAAAACAAATTTCTTACTTTTATTATCCTTTAGAAGATCTTAGTCAACAACCAAAGTTTATCGGTTCTTTTAATGGAAAAGAGGACTCTGTATTGGCCGATCTTTTGACAACTGGAAAAAAAGAAAAAAAATTTGTAGCTATTTCTTCGTCTGAACACTTTCATGCAATTAATGTATTATCTCGATTTTCTAGCCTTAGTAGTATTCTAGAAGTTTGCAGATACGTACAAGATGATGTTACAAAAAATGATCTTTCTTCAGATGATTTTCAAGAAATTTTCTTAGACAATATGGTTAGTGGATTATTTGATCTTAAATCACTAGGTTCCTCATTTGAAGGTGCAAATACCCTCATGTATCTAATCAATGGAAGTGTTAAGGGAATTGATGGTTATATTAAGAAATTAATTGATGAAATTCGTTCTACATTAAAGAAAAATGATCTAAAAGCCAGCAGAACAAAAATTGCATTATCGTGGACACTTGATCAACATGAAATGCGTGGAGATAAAATTGAAATGTTACAGAATTTAACTTCAAGATTACGTGATTACATTGGTGATGTTGAAGCTTATGAACATCCAAATTTTGATTTATTTCATAGTGATAAAACTACTATTATTGTAGCATGCTCAAAAATAGATTTTGAAAATATAGAAAAAAATAAACAGGATACCAATATTATTGTAATTAAAGCTAATCCCTTATGCGAAATTATTCAATAAGAGTATAAATTAGCTAATCGATCATTATGTTTGAATTGTCAGATGAAAATAATCCAGATGAAATTCCAGTTAATGTAATTTCTGAGAATCAAATCAATGATTCACACGATGATTTAACACAATCTGTTGCTGAAAATCTAACTGTTGATCAATCAGAAAATCTTTTGGAAAAAGAAAAACAAAAAGTACAAGATTGTGAGGAAAAAATTAAGCACGTATTGGCAGATTATCAAAATCTAAATAGAAAAACGCAATCTGATATTGAAAAAGGTGTAAATACAAAAATTGATGAATTCATGTTGGATTTTTTAAAAATTTATGATGATTTTATACGAGCTAAACAAGTATTTACAGAAAGTAAAATCAACACAGAAGGATTGGATTCTATTTTGAAAAATATGGATTCTTTGTTAGTAAAATATAATGTGATTCCTATAGATGCATTAGGTGAAATCTTTGATCCGAATTTTCATGAAGCAATATCAATTATTACTGATTCTGAACTAGATGATAATACAATTACAAAAGAACTTAGGAAAGGATATATTTCTCATAAGAGAGTTATTAGACCAACACTGGTAGAAATATCGAAAAAATAAGGATGAAATAAAATGGCTAAAATAATAGGAATAGATTTAGGAACAAGCAATTCTGCTGCAGCAGTAGTAATGGGTGGAAAACCAACCATTATTCCCGCAGCAGAGGGCGCTACAGTAGGCGGTAAAGCATTTCCCTCGATTGTAGCATTTACTAAAACCGGTGAACTTTTGGTAGGCGAACCTGCCAGAAGACAAGCTGTAACTAATCCTGATAGTACTATTGCTGCAGCAAAAAGAAAGATGGGTACTGATTATACTTTTAAAATTCAAGATAAAAATTACAAACCTCAACAAATTTCAGCATTTATTCTTCAAAAAATAAAAAAAGATGCTGAAGCCTTCATAGGTGAACCAGTTGAAAAAGCTGTTATTACTGTTCCAGCATATTTTGATGATAACCAACGTCAAGCAACTAAAGACGCCGGAACTATTGCAGGTCTTGATGTTGTAAGAATAATAAATGAACCAACAGCCGCATCTTTAGCATTTGGATTAGATAAAACAAAAGAAGACATGAAAATTCTTGTATTTGATTTTGGTGGAGGAACACTAGATGTTACAATAATGGAAATGGGCGGTGGTGTCTTTGAAGTAATGAGTACTTCTGGTGATACACAATTAGGTGGAACAGATATGGATAAAGTTGTAATTGATTATGTTCTTGATGAATTTAAGAAAAAAGAGGGAGTTGATCTATCTAAAGATACTACTGCAATGGCTCGAATTAGAGAGGCTGCAGAAAAAGCAAAGATTGAACTTTCAACAGTTATGGAAACTGACATTAACCTTCCTTTCATTTCACATGATCCTTCATCAGGTGCAAAGAATCTTGAATTACGAATAACACGAGCAAAACTTGATGAATTAATTCGACCTATCATTCAACGATGTAAACCTTCTATGGAAAAAGCACTTGAAGATGCTAAACTATCAAAATCTGATATTAACAAAATTGTAATGGTTGGAGGACCAACAAGAATGCCGTCAGTGAAAAAATTTGTTGGTGAAGTACTTGGAAAAGAACCTGAATCAGGTATCGATCCAATGGAAGCCGTGGCTATGGGTGCAGCAATTCAGGCAGGAATTATCGCTGGTGATGTAACTAGCGATATTGTATTACTTGATGTAACTCCATTAACATTAGGAATCGAGACTTTAGGTGGAGTCAGAGAACCACTAATTGAAAGAAATACAACAATACCCACATCAAAAAGTAAAGTTTTCACTACTGCAGCAGATAATCAAACAGCAGTAACAATCCATGTAGTCCAAGGAGAAAGACCCATGGCCACTGACAATGTTTCTTTGGGAAGTTTTAATCTTACAGATTTACCGCCTGCTCCAAGGGGTATTCCTCAAATTGAGGTAAAATTTGACATTGATGCAAATGGAATAATCAATGTAGCTGCCAAAGATCTTGGCACAAAAAGGGAAGCAAAAATCACCATTTCATCTAACTCAAAATTATCAAAAGAAGAAATTGAAAAACTAAAAGAAGATGCTGAAAAATTCTCTGATGAAGATAAAAAGAAAAAAGAAAAAATTGATCTAAAAAATGAAGCTGAAAGTTTTATCTATACTGTTGAAAAACTTGTAAATCATGATCTTAAAGATAAAATCTCACAAGAACAGGGAATTAAAATTACTGACGCGGTAAAAGAAGTTAAAGAATCATTTGATAAGGAAATTGATGAACTTAAACCAAAACTTGATACTTTAAAATCACTAGTGAATGAAATTACAACCGAACTTTACAAAAATGTTGCATCTCAATCTGGTTCAGATCAACAAAATGCTGGAGCAGATAATCAACAAGAACACAATAATACTCAGCAAAATTCTGAATCATCTTCAACTGATGAAGCTAAAAACTAACAAATTCAACAATTTATACATCAATTACAATTAGAGAATGATTCATGGCTGCAAAACGTGATTATTATGAGGTTTTAGGGGTTTCAAAAACATCTCCATCTAATGAAATCAAAGCACAATATAGGAAACTAGCGTTAAAATTTCATCCCGATCGTAACAAATCTGCTGAAGCTGGAGAGCACTTTAAAGAAATTTCTGAGGCATATGGTGTTCTTTCGGATCCTGAAAAAAGAAAAGTTTACGATCAACATGGTCATGCTGGTGTAGATGGAAGATATAGCAATGATGATATTTTCCAAGGTGCACGTGATGACTTTAGTGATCTATTTGGAAGAAGTGGTGGGTTTGATTCAATTTTTGAATCTATCTTTGGTAGAACAGGAGGATCTAGTTATAGACAACAAAGAGGTTCTGATATTCTTTATGAAACTTCAGTGACTCTTGAAGATGTTCTTCATGGTAAAAAAATGGAAATCAATTTACAAAAAGAAATACGATGTGAAATCTGTAATGGTTCTGGATGTAAACCTGGTACAAAGAAGAATACTTGTTCAACATGTAATGGTCAAGGTCAAGTACGTAGAAGTAGAAGCATGGGATTTGCATCATTTGTTACAGTAGAACCATGTTCAACATGTAAAGGACAAGGCTCAATCATACAAACACCATGCAGTGAATGTAAAGGAAACGGAAAGAAGAAAGGTACCAAAAAAATATCATTTGATATTCCTCCAGGTGTAGATACTGGTGACTATACTGTCCCAGAAGAAGGAAATGAAATCCCTGGAGGAATAAATGGGGATTTAATTGTTAGAATTAGAGTTCAATCTCATCAAAAATTCAAGAGAGATGGTATGGACATTTTTTATGATCAAGATATCACTATGATTGATGCTGCTTTAGGTCGTGAAGTTATAGTTCCAACTTTGGATGGAACTGAAAAAATTAAAGTAGAATCTGGCAGTCAACCAAATACCATCATAAAATTAAAAGGCAGAGGTGTATCACATATAAATTCAAGAAGTAGAGGAGATCAATACATACGAATTGTTGTTAATATTCCAAAAAAACTTAGTAAACATCAAAAAAATCTTTTAGACGAATTCCAAAAATCTAATGAATAATAGGTAATAAAATTGAAAATTGCTTTAGATGTTGATGGTGTACTAGCTGATGTAATTGAATCATGGCTAACTTATAGTAATAAAATTAGACCTAGTATTTCTAAAGATGATATAACAAATTGGGACTTTTGGAAGAAACTCAAAATTAATAGATATGACTTTTATGAAGAGCTAACTTCATGTTGGAAAAACTGGAACTATATTCCTCAAACAGAAGATAATTTGTCAATAACCACACAAAATCTTTCAAATTTTGGACAGGTTGATATTGTTACAGCCAGAGAATCCTCAACTGATTCTTTTGTAAAAAATTGGCTTAAACTACACGATGTAACTTATCAAAATTATGTTTCAGTAATTGATGGTCCAATGAAAGCAGATTTAGACTATGATGTTTTTATTGATGATTCTCCACTAAATGCAATTAAATTTTTAAAACATAAAAAAATGTTTTTCTATACTCACAACCATGGAATCAACACATTTCTAATCAAAACATTCAAAGAATTTCTACTTTATCTGAAGCTGTTGAAAAATTAAAATTATGATCTAGTATTCTTGACAAATTTTCTTATTGTAACTTGATGACCATTTCGTACGTGAGATATGTGATGAGTATTCAATATTTCTCCAATTTTATCATCACTGTAGAATTTTATGTTATAACGTCCTAGAATCTTTTTACAATTACTACAATAAATCTCTCTAAATTCCATTTTCTATGTAATTGGTTAATCTGATGTATTTTAACTAAAACAGTATAATAAAGAAACTTATTCTAGATTTCAAAAATTTAGATTGCGGGAGTAGCCCAGCCTGGTCAAAGGCGTAAGGTTCAGATCCTTATCTTCTAGGAGTTCGTGGGTTCAAATCCCACTTCCCGCATACAATTATGACTAATTATTTTCCAAAAACTTCTTTATTTTTTCCAAAAGCAGGCTATTTACCATTTCACCTGATACTTTTCCTCTAAGTTCTTTCATGGCAATTCCCATTAATGGACTAACTGCACGCTCTTTTTGGTTTTGAATAATTTCTTTGTTATTTGTGATAATATTTTCTATAACTTTTT
>JABFSW010000181.1 GCA_013140415.1 Nitrosarchaeum sp. | reverse complement strand
CGATCATTAAATGAAACGCCTCCTCCAGGGCTGTCAAGAAAAGATCATATTGTAAAGATTCTATATGATGAACTTGCAAAGTTATTAGGTAAAGAAACAGATTTTGATTTCAAACCTGGTAAACAAAACAAAATAATTATGCTTGGAATTCAAGGAAGTGGAAAAACAACTGTAACTGCTAAACTTGCTAAATTCCTAACTAAACAAGGTTACAAAATTGGTGTAATAGGGGCTGATACATACAGACCAGGGGCATTAGTTCAATTACGAACTATGTGTGAAAAATCAAGTGTTGAAGTATACGGTGAACCAAACAACAAAGATTCTCCTGACATAGTGAAAAATGGTTTAAACCATTTTGAAAAATTGCCTTTAGATGTTATCCTAATTGATACCGCTGGACGACATAAAGAAGAAAAGGATCTATTGGCAGAAATGGAACAAATTAACAAAGTTACTGTACCTGATCTTGCAATACTTGTTATTGATGGAACTATTGGTCAGCAATGTTTCAATCAAGCGGAGGCATTTCATAAGACAATTCCTGTTGGTGGAATTATTATTACAAAATTAGATAGTTCTGCAAAAGGCGGCGGTGCAATCGCAGCTTCTGCTGCTACTGGTGCACAAATCATGTATATTGGAACAGGAGAACGAATCGATGATTTAGAAAAATTCTCCCCAACTAGATTTGTTGGTAGATTGCTTGGAATGGGTGACATTCAAGCAGTTTTAGATTTGGCAAAAAGATTAGAAAATGAAGGTGATGACATTAGACTAAAACGAATTTCAAGTGGGAAAATGAACATGGATGATTTTTTCTACCAATTAGAAGAAGTGACCAAAGTAGGCTCATTGAAAGGATTTCTTGATAATATGCCTGGTCTTTCAGGTATGGTAAAGGATGATCAATTAGATCAAATGGAAGGAAGAGTGTCAAAATGGAGATTCATTATTCAAAGTATGACCAAGACGGAAAAAGCAGATCCTGATATATTGAATTCATCTCGAATTAAAAGAATTTCAAGAGGTTCTGGTTGGCCAGAACACGAAGTTAAGGAACTGCTCAAAAATTATAAAAATTCAAAAAACATGATGAAGGCATCAAAAGGAAGACAAATGCAAGGTGCACTTCGTCGTATGGGCTTTGGTTAGAATTACCATCCATTTGTTAAAAATTAAAAATTAACATGACTACCATCAAAGAAATTATTCCTATCGCAAATCAAATCATAAAAGATTATGATTTATGTGATAATTGTTTAGGTCGGCTTTTTTCTAAACAAATGAACCTCTCATCAAATAAATTACTTGGGAAAAAATTAAAAACATCTGTAAGGCAATCATCTAAAAAATGTTTTATTTGTAACAATCTTCTAGATAATCTCATACCCTACCTGAAATTAATGCTGGATGCTTCTTCTGAATATGATTTTTCATCTATGGTTGTTGGGGCTTTAATTAAACCATCAATAATAGACAGGGATGATTATATAAGATCAAAATACAAACTGCGAGGAATTGACAGTGTTAAAACTTGCATCACCAAAGAACTTGGAAAACAATTCACTAAAAAAATAAAGAAAACAATTGATTTTCTAACCCCCGATCTTACTTTTACAATTAATTTTAAAGATGAATCGTGTCAACTACGTTCAAAACCTATTTTATTACATGGCAGATACACTAAATCCGAGAGAGGATTACCTCAAAAACAAAAACCATGTGTTAATTGTTCTGGAAAAGGTTGCAGAAGTTGTAATTTCCATGGCATCTCTGAGTATGATAGCGTTGAAGGTAAGATTTCTGAATTTCTTTTTAATGCCTTTGGAGGAACAACTGCAAAATTTACTTGGGTTGGCGGTGAAGATAAATCTAGTTTAGTTTTAGGTTCTGGGAGACCATTTTTCGTCAAAATTCAAAACCCCTTCAAAAGAAATCTTTCTCTACCTCGAAAAATATCATCTGATTCTATTGTCATACATAATTGCAAAACAATTCTTGACCCTCCAAAAACACCAATTAAATTTAGTTCCTCAATAGAATTGAAAATTTCTACAGAAAATGAAATTCAATCTATCGCCATGACGAAACTACGGATTCTTCTCAGTGCACCTGTAATAGTTTATGACAAATCTGGAAAACGATCCGAAAAGTGTATCTCTGATTTAAAATATAAAAAAACTTCAAAAAATAGTTTTACTTTATTTATTAAAGCAGAGGGTGGTTTACCTGTAAAACGATTTGTAGATGGTGATGACGTAACTCCTGGAATTTGTCAAATTATTAATGATAAATGTACATGCATAACATTTGATTTTCTTGAAATTGACCTAAAATGATAACAATTAACTAATGCCTGATTTTTTACATAAATATGCCAATACGAAAAAGAGGTAAACATAAGCGACATGCAGATCAAAGAGCTGATCGACGTAGGAAAAAGACAGCAAAATCAGGAAAACCAAAATCCCGATAGAATCAACCTTTTTACATTCAAATTTCTCGAGAGGTTATAATGGATCCGTTAATACGAATGAGAGAGGCGCATCTTAAGGGATTAATTCCAGGCGATGTTTATGATCTAGTTGTAAAACGTTTTCCTATAACTGTGGACGGTATTAACAGAATTGAAAAAGCCTCTGGAATACGTTATCCAACAGCTTACGTAGAACCCTCAATTGTTATTTCATCGCCAAATCCTAATTCCTATGAATTTGGAATCTTATTTGCTCGCACCATTCCAATATTTTTTGATGACAAGTTTCATGTTGTAATTCAGATTTCTGCCCCACTAGTTGCATATGGTCTTAAAGGTACAATTCATGCAATTTTAGCACACGAGTTTTTACATTTTCTGGAATTGATTCGAAAAATTTCAAAAATGGATTTACTTTCCGATGAGATTACTGGAAATCTATTTGAAAGTGTCTATGCTGATGAAGCAAGATTGTTTGAACCCAAGGTTGTATTCAAAGATAGAACTTTGTTAGATCATATCACAAAACGATTCCCTGCAGGTTTTAGAGATCATAAACTAGAAGACAAAGTAATGAAATTTTGGTTAGAGAAAAATCTTCCAAAAATAAACATCTCCCTTGATGCCAATACCGTCAAATTATCTGCTGAATCCTTATCTAAAATAAAACTAGATCCTGCATTTTTACATAGAATAGACCAACTAGAACAAAAAAGTGCTAAAATTATTAAGAAAAAACTTTATTGATTAAATTCTGTTAATCCACACTTTCCGCAGGTGTTTCTATCTTTATGTTTGGACATGAAAACTCCTTTTCCGCATCTAGAACAATTTTTTCTACCTCTTGATAATTTGTCTCCATCAATTTTGAAATATTTGTAAACATTTGGACTGGAGCCTTTTTTTCCAGCTGATGCTTTTTTTGCTGCCATTATTCAGATTTCTCCGATTCTGGACTTGCTGCAGTATTCACTTCAGCTTGTTTGGCTTTTGCTTTTTCCAATCTTTCAAATATTACTGGGTTGATGTGTTTTTTTGCAAGCACTTCATCATCATAAACATAAAATGTTCCTGTAACAAGTGGCTTACCTACCTGTGTTTGTAATCTCATAGGAATTACAACTTTTCCTGATAGTTTGAATTCTTTTGTAATCATATCTACTGCTTCAAGTTTTTTGAGTTTTCCTCCCAATCCTGTAAAATTACAGATCAGCTCTCTTCTTGATAAGAAGGTGTTATTTACGTCATTTACCATCTGAATAATAGACATGTACCCAAAATCCTTAAGATATTTCATATAAACCTTGATTGAAATTAGAGAACAAATTTATGAAATTTCAGTTAAATCATCATATGGAACGATACATGATTCATTTAAAAAATAATGGATACCGCCCAATGCATTCATCTGATCTTGTTCATAGGGCAAGAGAGATTTGTTCAGACATGCACGCATCCGTAAGAGTTGCTCGAGTGGCCAGTAAATTTCTAGAATTTGATGTCTCAATTAACCCAAATGACTTGGATCTGTTAATTGAAAAATTAAGTCCAATTGGTGAATTAGACAATATACGACATGTGGTTGAAGAAAAAATTGAAAAAGAAGAGGGGATCAAGGACGGTGTCTTTTATTTTAACAATGAAAGATTTTGGGAGAGCCATGAATCTTTGGAAGGTGTTTGGAAAAAATGCTATGGTAAAGAAAAAGAACTGGTGCAAGGAATTATTCTTCTCGCTGTTGCTTTTGCTCATGGACAAAAAAATGAGAATAGCATAGGTATTGGTATGTTAGGGCGTGCATTAGAAAAATTAGGTGACTCTCCTGCTGTGTATGGTACTATCGATGTTGATAGGATTCGAAATAAAATAACAGAAATACAAACAACTAAAGATTTGGTTGTATTTGAGATTTAATTAAATCAAGAGATGTTGTTACTACGTTTGCTCCTTGGATGAGGCCTATGCTTCCTTTCTTAGCTTGATTCTCAGTCATTCTAGTGGTTCCGTCATTTTTGATAAAATTTCCTGACACTAAAATTGGTACCGGATCATCACTATGGCCTTTGTTGATACACGGAGTTGAATGATCTGCCGAAATAACTATCGCTACTTTATTAGAATCAATATTTGCAAGTAATGTTTTGAAAAATCGTTGATCAATCTCTTCAATATTTTTCATTTTTCCAATTGCATCTCCGTCATGACCAAATTCGTCTGGGCCTTTTAGGTGAACATAAATTGCATTTTGAGTCTCCATTGCTTTTGCAGCTACTCTGGCTTTCTCCTCATAATCAGTTAGTCCACCTGCTTCGAATGCTTTCATTTCCAATACCTCTGAAATTCCAAGTTCTACTGGCATATCTACAATACATGAGAATTTCATGGAATACATTTCATTGATAGGTTTCACATCTGGATATTTGTTTCCTGCATCTCTTAGTAAAATACAACTCAGGCTTTTCTTTTTAGCATCATTTCTTTTTTTATTAATTGGACTTTCTTTCATAATTTTCAGAGATTGCTCCGTAAATTCATTAACCAATTTTGCTGTTTTCTTGGCATTTTCTGTCTCATCAAGAGGAAAGCATTTTTCAATCCGTAAAAAATCTCCTACTGCTTTTGCTATTCCCATACCTTCTACTCTAGCATATGCAGGATCTGTATTGGTGATTTGCGATGACAGTTTTTCACCCTCTGCTCTAATTCTTACTGTGACTCTATGTCCTATTGTGGGTGATACAACTACTGATGTATTTGGATATGAAAATTTAATTTTATTTTCAATTTCTTTTGCAATTCCATCTGCGTCATTTTTTTCTATATGTCTTCCTGCTCTTCTATCGATGATTATTCCTTCATCATTTAGTGTAGCATAATTTCCTCTCAATGCCAAGTCTCCATCTTTAAAGTCAATTCCAATTCCTATTGCTTCTATGACGCCTCGGCCTGCATAATCTACATGGTGAAATCTATACCCTAACATATTGAAAACTGCAATATCTGATTCTGGAGCAATTCCTTCTCCTACTGAAATTACTTCTCCAATCACTCCATTTCGTGCTAATTTATCAAGAGTTGGTGTATTGGCAGCCTCAAGTGGTGTTTTACCATCTAAATCTGGGTGTGGAAGATCCCCCACCCCATCTAAAAGAACATAGATCATGTGAATATCAGAATTATTGATACTGCCCATATTTCCCAACTTTCTGTTGCTCTCCTTTAAAGCTTGCATCAAAATATGCGATCAAAATAAAATTATTATTTACAACTTGGAAAATTCTCTGATTATTTTTACTAAAGAATATTTGTATTTTTAATGATTGTTGTATTTTATTAAAATAAAATTTTATTTCTGTTCTACTTTTTTCTTTTTCAGTGTATGGGAAAACGTTTTAACATACTTAAACTTCATGTATGAATTATGGGGGACATGCGCAAAGATTATGTTTCTGAGCGTTTTATGATTGTCTCTAAAAAAGATGACAAAGTCATTGATCCAAAAAAATCT
>JABFSW010000190.1 GCA_013140415.1 Nitrosarchaeum sp. | reverse complement strand
ATTCTAGATATTGTGGGATAGCTGTATCCTCTACGCCGATAATTGGCAATCATCATTTTCCAATTTTTTAATCTCCATTGAGCTTGTTCGGATGTAACAGAATGAACTTCTTTTTGAATAATACTTTTTCTTCCAACTTTTAGTGTGCCAGCATCTTTTGCAGACCATCGATTTTTGGCAAACTTTAGACCAGAGAGAATATCATCAAGGGGCATTTCCTTAAGATACTCCCGTAGTTTTTTTAGCTCAGATTCAGTAGGTTGTTGTGATATTTGCAACTCAATTACAGGTTTTTGCATGAAATTATTAGAAACTAATAGTTTAAGAAATTCTTGCTGAATCAGATTTAACTAAAGCAGGAAATAAATGAAAAGAGATTCATTATTGAAAGGGACTAGCAATCAATGATTGCCAAGCTAGAATTTTTACAAATTTCCATATATATTGCAGACCCAAAAATCAATGCTCCAAATACTGCCAATGGTATTATGATGAAAATTTTTGTCTTCAAACCCATATTATGGATTAAACATATTCATATAAAATCGTCACAGATTTAATCAATTATGATGGTTAGCGTTCCTTTGGTTTTTGGATTTTGTAGTAACGATATCATCTCTCTTGGGATAAGATCAGATGCTTTATCGCATTTAACAGCCAATGTTCTAGGACATACAAAGTTACTTTTTCTAATTACGATATCGTCTAGATGAGTAAGAACAAGATTCTCATGACCTTTGCCCTCAACATTAAATTCATGTTTACCTACTTTGATTGAAAACAATACTTTTGAATTTGGATTTTGCAATTTTTTTTTTAATGAAGACGGCAAATCGGCACAGCCAGATGAGGCATTAACTCCAATAATACAATCACCACTTGGAGTAAGATGAGATTCTTTTGTGATTTCAATTGTTTTCTGATGATTTGATCTAATATTCTCATGACCAGAAAATTGAATTTCAAATCTCATGGCAGTATAAATAGTCAAACTCAAATTAAACTTTCTTGGATTTTTTGCTTTGTATTAAGAAAACACTGTTCTATTGAAATGAAACATAGATTAAAGCACAATTTTTATAGAAAAAAGCATACCATCTATTTAATTTAATCAGAAAACAAAAATAACTTTTATTAAAATCCCATGATCTACTGTATTACTTGAAGATTGAGCCTGATTTATTATCACGTATAAATTTTAGTAAAGACAAGTAACGCTTTAATTAAACTTTCAAAGCACTGAAATCAAATGCTTCCTGCACAACAAGGTTATGATAGAGCAATCACGGTATTTTCACCAGATGGTAGACTTTATCAAGTAGAATATGCCATTGAAACTGTAAGAAGAGGAACAATTGCAGTTGGAATAAAATCCAAAGAAGGAATTGTAATTGCGGTGGAAGAAAAACCAAGAAAATTACAGATAACAGATATTGCTCAAAAAATATTTCAAATTGATGATCATGTGGGAGTAGCTGCTGCTGGATATATCCCAGATGCCCGAAGCCAAGTGGATAATGCAAGATTCTTTTCTCAAAGTAATAAGATGATTTATGATGAAGCAGTAGAAGTTGAAACAATTGCAAAACATTTAGCTGATCAATGTCAACAGTTTACACAATATGCAGGAGTAAGACCTTTTGGAGTTGCATTAATTTTAGGTGGAGTAGTTAACAATAATGCTCAGCTTTACCTAACAGATCCAAGCGGAACTTACATTTCATATGATGCAATTGCAATTGGTTCAGGTTCAGATCAAGTAACTGATTTTCTAGAGAAAACATACAAGAAGGAATTATCTCTAGATGATGCATCGATATTAGCATCTGCAGCAATTTATCTATCAAGTGAAGATAAAGAAGGAACAAGTCACATTAGAATGGCACAAATCAAATCAAAAACAGGTTTATTTGAATTAGTATCAGATGAACAAATAGCAAAATATGCAAAAACAGCTAAAGAAAAATATCCTCATGAAAAGAAATAGTATTTTACAACTAAATATGTGATTAAATTACTTTGAAAATATCTGTTGCAATTCCAGAATCGGCATTATCTGATGAATCCTTAAAACTTGATAAGACTAGAAAGATATCCGTTCTCGCTAGAGCTTGTGCAATTTTTAAAATAGATACTATCTATGTATATCAAGAAGGAAACTACAAAGAAGACGGAAATTTACTTGTAACTATTTTAAAATATTTAGAAACACCTCAATTTTTACGAAGAAGACTCTTTCCAAAAATGAACGAATTAAAATTTGCAGGTGTTTTACTGCCATTGAAAATTCCTAGTCACTCAACACCAGCAAATCCTAAAAAAATAAACGCTGGAGATGTAAGAGAAGGAGTTGTAGTAAGTATCAAAGGCAAACGATTTGTCGATGTTGGAATCAATGAGTTGATACCATTTTTTGGAAAAGAAAATGTCGGGAAGAGGGTAACTGTTCAGTTTAAAACTGGATACCCAGATTTTTCAGTTAAAGAAATTCAAAGGAGTGAAGCTCCAATGTATTGGGGATTTACAGTAAAAGAGAGAGCAAGTTTATTTTCATTATTAACTGAATGGCAAGGAAATACAATCATAACATCAAAAAAAGGAAAGACAGCCACAAAAGAGCAACTAACAAAATACCTAGGTTCAGATACTCCAATTTTGGTAGTTTTTGGTTCGCCTGAAAAAGGAGTGCATGAAATACTTGGCGGTAAAATGAAAAATATTCAAAATGCTAAAACATTAAACTTCTTTCCAAATCAAGCAACGGAAACAGTACGTTTGGAAGAAGCAATTCTAGGAACATTATCAATAATTAATTCACATAGAATAGGTTAAAACAAAAACATGGCTGAAAAAAGAAATTTCTTAATTTTAGCAATTGGGTTAGGGGTAGTAGGAATAATCATTGGTGGAATAACGATTTGGAATTTTGCAAATAAATTGATAGTACCTTGATCATAATTGAAATAGTTCGTTAACCTAACAATTTTAGCAAGTTAACCATATCTCACATGGTTTATTAGACGGTTGAAGACGATTTCGATTTATCCATGGGACATAGAAAATATGCTCAACCACGTAGAGGAAGCGCTGCATACTATCCAAGGGGACGTGCCAAAAGTATGGAAGCAAGAATCAGATCATGGCCAAAAAACAATTCAAATGAGCCAAAAATTTTAGCACATTGTGGTTTCAAGGCAGGGTGTGTACAAATAGTAACCATAGATGATCGTGAAAAAACTCCAAATGCAGGAAAACAACTGGTTAGTCTTGGAACAGTTTTAGTTACTCCACCAGTGTCAATACTAGGAATTAGAGGCTATTCAAAAGATCATTATGGATTACATGCCGAATTTGATGTATATGCAGATGAATTTCCAAAAAGTATCTCAAAAGAAATTAATTTAAAAAACAAAGAAGGAGCAATTGAAAATGCAGAAAAAATGCTTGGCAGAGTCAAAGAAATTTTTGCAATAGTTGCAGTATCACCACGTGCTGCAGGATTAGAACAAAAAAAGCCATACATCTTTGAAGCATTAGTTAGCGGCGGAGATGTTAAAAAACAATTTACACATGTCAAAGAATTATTAGGAAAAGAAATTAAGATTGATCAAATTTTTGAAACAGGTGCAACTATAGATGTTGCAGCAATTACAAAAGGCAAAGGTTGGCAAGGAGTCATACAAAGATTCGGAGTCAAGAAAAAACAACACAAATCAAGAAAAACAGTGAGAGAAGTCGCTTCACTAGGTCCAATTTCACCATCAAACGTCATGTATTCAGTTCCAAGAGCAGGACAAATGGGATTCCATCAAAGAACAGAATACGATAAAAGAATTATGATGATGGGCAATACAGAAAATAACCAGATAAAAATAAACCCAGATGGCGGATACAAACATTTTGGCTTAGTAAAAGGAGATTTCATTATTCTAAAAGGGTCAGTTCCAGGAACATATAGAAGGTTAATCAAACTAAGAAGCCAAATTAGAAATGCACCAGTAAAAATTACCAAGCCAAATATTTTAGAGGTAGTAATATAATGAAAACAACAACATTTACAATAACAGGAACTAAAGATGGTGAAGTTGAACTGCCACTAATATTTTCAACTCCGTTTAGAGCAGAACTAATTCATAAAGCATTCACAAATCTAACTTCGCATAAATTCCAACCACAGGGAAGACATCCAACTGCAGGCATGGACGTAGTAGCAAGATCAAACGATCCACCAACAGGACAACATACAGCACGTATTGCAAAAATGAAAGGTGGTGGGGGCGGAAGACAAGGTCAAGCTGGTGGTGTTGCATCAGTAAGGGGTGGAAGACAGGCTCATCCTCCAATTGTAGAGAAAGTAATTTTCAAGAAATTAAATAAAAAAGAAAATAAATTGGCATTGTGTTCTGCAATAGCTGCAACAGCATCAAAAGATTTGATACAATCAAGAGGTCACAAAGTAGAAGATATCAAGTCATTTCCAATCATAGTATCAAATGACATAGAATCGATTTCAAAAGCAAGTCAAATGTCTAAAGTATTGGAAGATCTAAATCTTATGAAAGATGTCGAAAGATTACAAGCAAGAAAACCACGTACTGGAAAGGCGTCACTTAGAGGAAGAAGTAAAAAAGTTGGAAAGAGTGTATTGTTTGTTACAAAAGATTCATCAAAAATAAGTAAAGCATGTGGCACACTGCCAGGAGTAGAAGTAAGAGCAGTTAAAGACTTGAGTGTATTAGATCTAGCACCTGGTTCTGATCCTATTAGATTAACAGTTTATTCAAAAGCAGCAATCGAAGAAATTGCAAAAATAAAATCAATACATCTAGAATTAATGGTGAAAACACGATGAATGTAGATCAAGCAAGTAAAATCATTTTGAAACCATACATCACTGAAAAAACATTTGCTATGATTGAAAATGAAAGTAAGATTTGTTTTATTGTAGATAAAGCAGCAAGTAAACCACAGATAATAGAAGCTGTAGATGCATTATACAATCAAAAAGCCACCAATGTAAACACAGCAAGAACAATTTATGGTAAGAAGGCATTTGTCCAGTTTGAAACTACAGAAAAAGCTAGAGATTTAGCCACAAAGATAGGAATGCTATAATATGGACAATGAAATTTCATCAATACTAACAGAGGAGAAATAAGATGGTCAAAGAATTTCTATATCGTGGATTGCCAAAAGAAGAGCTAGACAACATGTCATTAGAGAAATTATTCCAAATATTCAATTCAAGACAAAGACGATCACTTACCAGAGGAATTACAGATGATAAGAGAAAGTTGATCGAGGAAATAAAATCTGCAAAAGCAGGAAAACCAAAGAATCCAATAAAGACTCATTCTAGAGATTTGATTATTCTACCATACATGGTAGGTGTTACAGTAAATGTTTTCTCGGGAAAAGAATTCACTCCAGTTCTATTAAGATCTGAAATGATTGGTCATTATCTGGGTGAATATGTAATTACAAACAAAAGAGTCTCACATGGTGCACCAGGTGTTGGAGCATCAAGATCCAGTCTCTATGTGCCATTAAAGTGATTGATATGGGCAGATTCAAATACGCATTTCAAAATTTTGATGCAACAAAACATGTACGTTCTTCACTAAGAGAAAAAGACATTTCACACAAACATGCTCGTGAAGTGGCTGTTGCAATAAAGGGACTTTCAATTGAAAGAGCAAGAGATTACTTGCAAGCAGTAGTTAACAAAAAAAGAGCAATTGCATTTAAAAGATTCAATAATCAAGTTGGACACAGATCAGATCCTGGAATGATGTCAGGACGATATCCACAAAAAACAGTCAAAGAATTCATCAAGGTACTAGACAACTTGGAATCAAATGCAGAATACAAGGGAATGGATTTAGATAGATTAAGAATTGTAAACGCTACAGTACACAAAGGAGTTATTGTAAAAAGATTTATTCCAAGAGCAATGGGAAGCGCTACTCCAAAAAATAATGTATTGACACATGTAGAATTGGTGGCACAGGAGATATAACATGTCAGCAGTAAAAAATGTAATCAAAGAC
>JABFSW010000161.1 GCA_013140415.1 Nitrosarchaeum sp. | reverse complement strand
AAGATCACAGTGAAATCTCAAATCAAGTTTATGATGCATACTCTAGAGCTCAAGAAGTAAGAGCACTAGCTGGAATTGTAGGTAAAGCAGGATTAACAGATATTGACTTGAAATACATGGATGTAGGCGATGTATTTGAAAAAGAATTTCTTACACAGGCAACTGATGAAAATAGAACCATAGAAGAAACTCTTACTATACTATGGAAAATTGTTTCAAAACTTCCAAAGAATGAAATTACTAAGATTAAAGACAAATACGTAGACCAATACTATCAGGAAAACTAGCAGCATGTCATTTGGACAGAATGTAGCTGCAACAAAAATTGAACTTCTAAAATACAAGAAATCTAGCCAAGTTGCTAAAATGGTTCAGAAAATTTTAGATGATAAACGTAAAGTTATTTTAAAAAATATTGAAGAAATGATTGAAGAAGCCTCTAAAGCAAGAGGTGGAATTTGGGATCCATTACAAGACATTTACAAATCAGTCAACGAGGCATATCTTGCATTAGGAACTAATACAGTTGATTCTGTTGCTGAATCCACACCACCTGTAATGCAAGTTGATGTCCATATACGAAGAGTTGTGGATGTTAAAATTCCGACACTTACAGTTACTGAAAAAGATACAAAATCAATGCCATATGGTTTTGCTGATACCAATTCTTCTATAGATAGAGCAGCAAAACAAATCAAAGAATTACTTCCAAAAATTTGCAAGGCAGCAGAATATGAAAATTCCATTTTTAGCCTTGCAAAAGCCCTTGAAAAAACACAAAAGTTACTAAACGCACTAGAAAATGTCATTATTCCACAATATCAACAAAAAATACGATTCATTCTTGCAACTCTTGAAGAAAGAGAAAGAGAAGAATTCGCAAAGTTAAAAAAAGTGAAAGCAAAGATGGAAAGTAGGAAATAATGACAAAAGAAGAAATCAAAAAATTAATTGAAAATTCCAAGAAGGTATTAGAACAAGATCATGAAAATTCTGCTAAATCAATTAAAAATGATTTAAAATCATTTAAAAAGAAAACATTAGATCTAATTTAACTCACAGCGTATCATGATTTAAATATGGAATTATGGCGGAATAAAAATAGATGAAACCTCTTGTTTTATTATTATCTGTAACAGCGATTGCATTTCTAATTGCTGGTGTTACAGATGTTGCTTATGCTCAAGAAGATTCAAGTGGAGGCTCAAGTGATGGCTCAAAACTAATTGGTGCTGGTTTAGCTTTTGGTTTAGCTGCAGGTGGTGCTGGTGTCGGTTTGGGTCAAGTGGGTGCAGCAGGTCTTGCAGTAATTAGTGAGAACCCAGCTCTGCAATCAAAAGTATTCATATTCATAGGTATGGTTGAATCAATTGCTATCTATGGTATAGTCATGATGTTTATCATCTTGGGACAGTAAGCCCTAAAGATACATTTTTCAAATTTTTAATTTAATTATATTTTAATTTGTTAACATCTAATACTCTTGCACAATATCTACATTTGAGTACTCTTCCTTCCTTGTCAATTACATCCATCACTGATTCAATATGTTCAGTGCTGTTAGTAATACAATCTGGATTTGAACAACGGAAAATTCTGTCTATTTCATTTGGAAGTGCAACTCTTCTTTTTTCAATTAGTTTGTAGTCTTTGATAATATTGATAGTTGCCTTTGGAGCAATTACTGCAAGTTTGTTTGTATCATCATCTTTTAGAAATTTGTTTTCTACTTTGATAATATCTTTTTTCTTGAATTTTCCGCTAGGTACGTTAAGAGCAATAGTTATGAGACTTCCGTCCTTTCCATCAATTCTTAAGGCATTTAGAACCTGAAGACCTTTTCCCTCATCAATGTGGTCCAACACAGTACCTTCTTTAATTCGTCGAACCATAAGTTCGGACTCTTGCATCAGAATACTTTGTATAGTCACCTGTATATATCATTGAAAGAATGAACGAGTTCTATAAAAAAGACATAATTTCTATCAAGGAGTTTAACAAAGCTCAACTTGAGCAAATCTTTACATCTACTGACAAAATAATGAAACTTAAACCCGTAGAAAGAAGAGAGATTTGTAAAGGAAATACACTGGGTTATCTATTTTATGAGCCAAGCACTAGAACTCGTCTTAGTTTTGATGCTGCGATGGCATCAGTTGGTGGTAATTCTCTAGGAATTTCCAACATTTCATCATCATCTACACAAAAAGGTGAAAGTCTTGCAGATACTGTGAGAATAATGTCAATTTATTCTGATGTACTTGTATTACGACATCCTCTTGATGGTTCAAGTAGATTTGCAGCTGAAGTTTCTTCAAAACCCGTTATCAATGCTGGAAGTGGTACAGAAGAACATCCAACACAAGCAATACAAGATTTGTTTACAATAAGAAAAGAAAAGAAAAAGATTGATGGCCTCAAAATAGGAATCATAGGTGATCTAAAATATGGACGAACAGTTTACTCTCTTCTCTATGGTCTTGGAAATTACGATGTTGATGTCCATTTAATTTCTCCTGAATCATTAAGAATTAGATCTGATTCTGTTTATGAAATAAAAAAGAGATTATCTTTTACCGAATCTACTAACATTGAAGAATACATCGATGACCTTGATGTTCTTTATGTAACACGAATCCAAAAAGAAAGATTTCCTGATGAAGAAGAATATCTCAAAGTAAAAGGAAGTTATGTTGTGGGACTGGATTTGTTACAAAAAATGAAACATGATTCTATTATTTTACATCCGTTACCTAGACTAGATGAAATTTCAACTGATGTTGATAATACAAAAAATGCAAAATATTTTGAGCAAGCTGAATATGGAAAGCATACACGAGCTGCATTATTGGGATTAATTCTCAACGAAAATGGATTCTAAATTTTCAAATCTGATTTTTCATTAAAATTGGTTGCGTATTCCATATATCTAGAGACATATCAAATAACAACAGTTTGACACAAACAAAAATTCTACCCATTTTTCCTTTAGATTTAGTATTGTTTCCTAGACAAGAACTACCGCTCAGAATTTTTGAACCACGATACAAGCAATTAGTTGATGATTGCATGTTAGGTGATGGTCAATTCGGTGTATGTCTAATTGATGCAAATAACTCGATTAGTGGTTGGACTGCACCAAAATCAATAGGTACAATTGCAAAGATAACCAAATGCACAGATATTGAATTAGATGGAATGCAGTTACATATTGAGACTGTTGGTCACAATAAATTCAAAATCAATAAAATAATTCCACCGTTATTATCACAGCCTTCTAATTATGATCCATATACTGTAGAAGGTCACCAAAGCATTTCAGAATTACATGAAAAATTAGGAACTGGAGAAAAAATGTACATTCGTGCGGAAGTTGAACTAATTCCTGAAATTGATGACAATGTACCATTTGACAAATGGGAAAAACTAGTAGAGATGTGGAAAAATAAAATTGTCAGACAAGCATTACCAGAAATTGTTGAACCTCATGCATTAGATCATGTCTTAGAAAAATACTATCTTACTACAGAGATGCCTACAATCGATTATGTCTATTCTTTATCTGCCCTTGGAGCCAAAGATCCAAATGAATTACAACCAATACTGGAAGCTAATACCATGGATAATTTGCTTCAAAAAGTCCAAGAATTACTGACAGTAAAATAACCCCAACATGTCTAGAACTATATTGTTATTATCAAAATTTGGAATATTTGCAATAGTGATATCTTTACTATTTCCAGTATCTAGCGTTTATGGACATGGATTAGGAATTGATACTATCCGTTCAGTTGATGTACAAGGAAAGAAAATTTCGATTTCAGTTGAACTTCCAATGTCTTTTGAACAAACCAGTGAAAAACAAATTACAATTACAGCAACTGAAGACGAGACAAAAGAAAACGCAAAAAACGTTACATTTCTAATTGGTCTATTTCATGAAAATAAAATGATATTTAGAAACTATTTTTTTGCATCTGATGGAGTTCTTCCAATCAAAGTAAATTCTACACAAGAAGGTGAAATTACAATTCATGGAGAACAGGATTCTTTGTTAGGTGCATGGCATGGAACAGAATCTAATCCAATTATGATTTCTGGCCCTATTTTCAATTCAGGTGGACTATATAATTTTGAAATTGAGGTAAGAACAATTGATGAACCAACAAACATAATTGAAAATTCTGGTGTTTACAATGCAGATCTAAGTATTGCAGACAGCACAGAATTTTTACAAAAAAATGCCAAAAATCAGGATGTTCAGTTTAAAATAAAATCCTACTTTGATAATATCTCTAATTTTGAGTATGATCCTATTGCTAAACAAGTGACATTTGAGATGCCTTTTGATTGGAGTGAAACACAAATGTCTCACATTCCAGTAGTGCATGAAGAGGTACATTTTCCTAAGGATTTTGCCGAATTTTTATCTCCAAGTTATACAGGTAAAGCAAATGGAATTGACTTGTTTAAAGCATCAGTTACAATCGATGATTACACTGAAGATGATGAAAGAATAGTTCATTTTGTTTTGCTGCAGGATCATCTCAGATTCATAAAGAACCAACTGCAAAAATCTGAAGAACCATTACCTGATACAATTACTTTTACTCTTTCTAGATCTGAAACTACAGGATTTCCATTAACTGCATTTACAAAAAGTGAAGACTTTCAAGTAAATCTTTCATGGGATCCAATAGAAATTGTACCTGGACAAAATACAAATTTTATCTTTACAATCAGAGATGGTAAAACTGGCGAACCACTGCGTAATTCTGATTATACTTTTGTAATTATACAAAATGGCAAGGAAATTCATAGAACAACTGGAACAGCACAAGTTGGTGGAGAATTTGAACGATATGAATTTGCAGAAGATCAAACAGGTCCTACAATTATTAGATTAGATAACATTAGAAATACAGGTCAAGAAACTGATTTTGGAATTGTTGTTGTTCCTGAATTTGGAGCTATTACAATAATGATCCTATCTTCTACATTATTGGTAGTTGTTTTGGCATCAAGAAATCGCTTTTCAAAAATCTAATTTCTAATTGATTTTATAATGTTACTAATTTTACAGTATCCATGTTTTTATTTACTTGAAAATCTTTTGTAATAGTTGATACTCTTTCTGCATCACCATCAATTACAAATAATTCCATACACTTCTCTCCCTCAATTTTACTGTGTAGATGTGTTGTGATCAGATCTTCAAAATTATGTTTTATTCCAGATACAACATGATCAAATTCATCATTATGAACAACTAAAAGAATAGCATGAACATTTCCTGTTAATTGAGATTTTTGTTTTTCTTCTGAAACAAAAGTTCTGATTCCTGCCCTTATTGCTTCAGACCTACCCGAAAAGCCCATAGTTTTTTGCAACTTGTCTAATTCTGATAAAATCTCTTGATTCAATGAAATTGAAACTATTGGCATAAATGATAATTGTTATTAATTATCTTATAAGTTTAGCAATTAAAGTTATTAATATTTTATAAAGTTATTAATAACTCATATCAAAATTATGCGTGAATAGCCAAGTAAAACTAGCAATAATTACAATTGTAATTACAATTCCACTAATCTCATTTGCTGTTTTTTCAAGTGATTCAAACCAATTTAAAAAAACAAACGAATCAAAACTGCAGGTTTTGGCATCATTTTATCCACTACATGAATTTTCACAAACTGTTGGTAAAGAAAAAGTTGATGTAAAATTGTTAGTTCCAGTTGGAATTGAACCACATGATTGGGAGCCAACAATAAAAGATGTGCAACAAATGCAAAAATCTGATCTTATCGTAATTAATGGAATTGGATTTGAAAGTTGGGTTGATAAATTAAATGAAATGAATTACCAAGGAGTGGTAGTTGATACAAGTAATGGAATTATTATAAAAAATATGGATGAAGAATCTTCAGTGTATGAAGAACATGTTGATGAATCTGGAGATCCTCACATTTGGTTAAATCCTGTTTTTGCAAAAATTCAAGTCCAAAATATTGCAAATGCATTCTCTAATTCAGATCCTGAAAATCGACAATACTTTCAAGAAAATGCTGCAAATTATATAGATGAATTA
>JABFSW010000072.1 GCA_013140415.1 Nitrosarchaeum sp. | reverse complement strand
ATCTAGACAAATATTTAGGCCTGTTAAATTCTTACTTGTTTGGACTCGTTGCACAGCCTGGATAGTGCGAGCGGCTTCGAACCGCTAGGTCGAGGGATCGAAGCCCTCCGAGCCCTCTTAGATTATTTTATTAAACAAACAATTCACTTACTAGATGAATTGAAGATTTCTCTATTCAAAATTGGTGTAGTGTTAAGTGTAATTGGAATGATTTGGATATCATTTGTTTTTCTTCAAGGAGACAGAATATCTGAAGAAGTTGTGTTAAAATCAACAAACTCACATGATATAGAGTTGAATTTTAATGGAAAAGGTATTGGGTACTACAAAGTATTCATGCCAGAATTTGTAGGCAATCAAGTATTTGTTCAGATTTTGGATAGGAATCAGAATATAATATCTGAAGAGATTGTTCAAACAAAGATGTCTGTTGGTTATTTTGATTTTGGAAAAAGCGGAATCTATACTATAAAAATAACAAATCCATCTGAAAATCAAATAAATCTGCAAGTCGAATTTGGAGATGCAAATTCTGAGAATATGATATCTTCAGGTGTGATGATACTGGTAGGTGCAATAATGATTATTGTATCATCGTATATGAAATTAAAAAATTACAATATTGAACAACCAGATGAGAATATCTCATAGACTGGAAGACATTGTATTGTGTGGCCAAAAATCAAAACTAGGTTAAAAACAAGCCATGTTGTAAAAAATAAAAATGAAATAATAGAGAAAGGAAGTAACACTTTGAGTTTTGTTTTTTGTAGATTTTTTAATATTAGAAATCCACCTAATGCGGATAAAACTAGACCAAATTCTAGTGGTTGGTGTGACCAAGAGAGTAAACCGTCAATTCCAAAAATATCATGTGAAAGTGAATCTGCATATCCTGCAACTATTTGAATTAGTGAACCAGTAATTACTAGAATGATTCCATTTTTTAGAGAATTTTTTGTAGAGTTTCCAAGTAAAAGAATAGTTCCTATTATTGCTGCACTAGTAGTTATTGAAACACCAGTGTAAACTACAATATGCGGAATACTCCAAAAGAATTCAGGCTCTTTTTGGAGATGAGATATTGCATCCCAAAAACCTGCAGACACAACTACAAAAGGCCCAATTACTGCAAGAACTGAAACTAGTGATACAAGTGTGCTACTTTTTGCAAGTGATGAATTTGAAAATTTTTGGATTAATTTCATTTTACTTTTCTTATCTATTACGATATTTGAAGTGTCGTAAATGTATCAAATAAAAAAATTAAACATTGTGGGTAATTTTGAGAATTAACTATATTAGATCAAAAGAATCAGAGATGTCATGAATCCCGGAATAGGGTTAATGAAAAGGAGACTAGAAAAGGAAAAAGATGCAATTGCTTTAGCTGTTTCAGGTATTGCAAAAAAATATGATATTCAACCAGAAAATATCAAGACATTAGAGACAAAATATGATGGAGATGCAGGAGATTGGTATGTTGCCCTTGGATGGAATGAGAAAAAAGCCATTATCCAGATGGATTCAGTGCTAGGAACAATTACAGAGATTAAAGAAATTTAATTACATAATAATTCCTTACAACAATATGACTAGAGCAATTGTTCTTGGTGGTTCTAGAGGGATTGGTAAGGCAATTTCAGAGTCACTAAAATCAATAGGAATTGATGTGTTTGCAACATCAAAAAATGATATAGATACATCAAATTTGGATAGTGTGAAAAAATTTGTTCAAATTCATAATCAAACAGATGTGCTTGTTCTCAATACAGGCGGACCTGTGGCTAAAGAATTTACAAATATTACAGAAGAGGATTGGAACAAATATCACAATCAGTTATTTTTGGGATTTTGTATAATTTTACAAAATATCAAAATCAATGATGATGGATACATTTTTTTGATTAGTTCTAGTGTAATCAAAGAGCCTAATGCAAAGTTAATAATATCATCTGCGTATCGTGCTGCATTTAGTGAAATATTTAAAATTCTAAGCAAAGATTACGCAGCAAAAAATATCAGTTGCATCAACATTGCACCAGGACTAATCAGTACAGATAGAACCAAAGAACTAATAGAAAACATTGAAGAGTATAAAAAATCACTACCAATGAAAAGACTTGGAGAGCCAGAAGAGATTGGAAATTTTGTTAAAGCTATCATTCAAAATAAGATAAAGTATCTTTCAGGTGTTGTAATTAATTTTGACGGTGCAAGTTCAAGTTATATTTTTTAGAATTATTTTTTGAATTGTACATTTGGTGCATCAGATTGATTTTGGATTGCAATCAATTCACCTTCACGTAGTTGCTGTAATAATTGCATTACTTCTTTTTCTACTTGATTTCTTTGTAATCCTGTCTGTTGTGCAAACATCTCAACTAGTTCAGTAACTTTACGTTGTCCATTACATGACTTCCAAAAGTCTACAATAGCTTGATTAACCATGAATCCCTGTTCATGTTCATTAGCTAGTACCATTGAACCATCTTCTTGTTGCACTAGTTTACCAACTCCTTGAGGTAATGCAGTTTCATAATTGATTGGTGCAGGAGTGGTCATTGCTGCACTCATGTTTTTGATTTTTGCTTTTCCTTCTTCAGTCATACTATCCATCGTCCATTTTGGTTCCCAAACAATATCGACTTTGACATTATTTACTCCTGGAACTTTTTTGGCGTATCTTGTTACATCTTGAACCAATGTCTCATGTAGTGGACATCCTTGTGTAGTCATGGTCATTTTGATATTGACATTATTGTTTTCTATCACATCAATTCCATAGATTAATCCCATTTCCACAATATTTAGCGGGACTTCGGGATCCATGCATTGCTTTAGGGAATCTTTTATGGCTTGTGCAGTGACAGTACTCATATTGTTAAATGCAGTTTTAAAATCAATAAAAACTTTCTAATAATTAGCTTCAAATAATTTTTTGATAGATTCTTCGTATGGTGGTTTAGCCACACCTTTTTCAGTGATTATTCCTGAGATTAGTTCAGGTGGAGTCATATCAAATGCGGGATTTATGACATTAATGTCATCAGGTGCCGTTTTTTTATCACCAATTCCAGTTACTTCGGTTCCTTTTCGCATTTCAATAATTACATCTTTGGCATCACTTTTCATATCAAAGGTGGATAGGGGAGCTGCGACATAAAATGGAATTCCGTGTTGTTTTGCCATAGTTGCTACTTGGTATGTTCCAATTTTATTAAAGACATGACCAGTTCTTACAATTCTGTCTGCACCAACTATTACTTTGTTTACCAGTCCATTTGCCATAGAATATCCCACTGCAGTATCTGGAATTAGACTGACATCAAATCCATCATGTTTTAGCTCAAACGCCGTTAGTCTAGAGCCTTGTTGTACTGGTCTTGTTTCAGTAGCTATTACTTTGATGTTTTTTCCACTTTCTCTTGTTGCTCTAATTACACCTAATGCTGTTCCATAGGCCACTGTAGCTAATGCACCTGCATTGCAATGAGTCATTATAGTATCATTGTTATCAAATAAAACAGAACCATATTTTCCCATAGTTTTGTTTATTTGTATATCTTCATCTGCCATTTTTTTAGCTTCATTAATTACTGATTGTCTGATTTGTTCAACTGAACTTTCTGAATTTGCAACTGTCATAATTTTATCTAATCCCCATTTCAGATTTACAGCAGTAGGTCTTGTCTCATATAGAATTTTTCGTGCTTTTTCTAGATCAGAAATTAATCCATCTTTTGTAGTTGCTTCACTTTGTAAAGATGCCAAAGCCAAACCAAAAGCACCTGATACTCCGATTGCAGGAGCGCCTCTAACAACTAGAGTTTTAATTGCGTCTGCAACTTGATTAAAATCATCATATTCTACAAAGACCAGTTGATTTGGTAATTTGGTTTGATCAATCATAATTACTTTGTTATCTTTCCATTCTACGGTTCTTAAAGAGGAATCAATTACAGTATCGTCCATGAATCACTATCAAAATCAAGCTTTTTAAAAATCAATTGAAAAATAGGCATTATGATTTAGATAGATATTTTATTGGAGTTATTAAATTTAGGATGTTGGATCTTTCTGCTATAAAAAAATATGACTCACAAAAAATGTACGAAGTTTATGACAAATGGCCAGAAATTGCACGAGAATCATTTGAATCCAATCAAGAACCTGTTGATTTTGACAGTATTGATCACATAGTATTTGCAGGAATGGGAGGATCGGGAGCTATCGGAGATATATTTTCAGCTATTTTATCAAAAACAAAGATTCATGTTAATGTAGTAAAGGGATATCTCTTACCTACAACAGTTGATTCCAATACATTAGTCATTACTGTGAGTGTTTCAGGAAATACGGCTGAGACTTTGACTGTATTAGATTCTGCTTACAAAAGAAAAAGTAAGATCATTGCATTTTCTTCAGGAGGAAAGATGTTAGAGTATTGTACAAAAAATAAAATTGAACACAGACTTGTTCCTCAGTATCATTCTCCTCGAGCTTCTTTTACTTCTTACTTGTATACCATATTGAAAGTGTTACACTCTACACTTGAAATCAAGCAGCAAGATATTTTGGAATCCATAATGGAATTGGAAAACACTAGTAAAAAAATTAGTTCTTCAAATCTAACTAAAAATAATTTGTCTCTTAACCTGGCAGAATGGATTACTGGCATTCCTATGATATACTATCCTTTTGGACTACAATCTGTTGCAATTAGATTTAAAAACACACTTCAAGAAAATGTCAAAATACATGCAATTGCTGAAGATGTAGTAGAGGCCTGTCACAACGGAATTGTTTCATGGGAGAGAGAAAGTAATGTAAAACCAATTCTTTTACAAGGAGCTGATGATTACATTAAAACAAAAGAAAGATGGAATGTACTAAAAGAATATTTTAAAGAAAATAATATTGATTGTCGTGAAGTCCATTCAAATAAAGGGAGTATATTATCAAAGATAATTAATCTAATTTATCTTCTAGATTATGCAACTGTGTACTTGGCCATACTATTAAAAATTGATCCATCGCCTGTAAATTCAATTGATTATATTAAACAAAGAATACAGTAATTTGCTAAAAATATGTGAGTCAATCAATTAGGAAAGATTAATGAGGCCTTGATGATAATTTTACAAATATGAAAGCGGTGATTTTAGCTGGTGGTTTGGGTACTAGAATTAGTGAAGAAACTCATCTGAAACCAAAACCAATGATAGAAATTGGAGGAAAACCAATACTTTGGCACATTATGAAAAGCTATTCTGCTTATGGAATTAATGAATTTGTTATATGTTGTGGTTACAAAGGATATATGATTAAAGAATATTTTGCAAATTATTTTCTTCATACATCTGATGTAACTTTTGATATGCAAAATAACAAAATGGAAGTTCATCGAAAGTTTGCCGAACCGTGGAAAGTTACTCTAGTCGATACGGGCATAGAAACAATGACTGGTGGACGTCTCAAAAAAGTTAAAAATTTTGTTGGGAATGAAACGTTTTGTTTTACTTATGGTGATGGAGTAAGTGATGTTAATATCTCAAAAATAATTGAATTTCATAAAAATAATAAAACCATAGCTACTATTACTGCCGTACAACCACCTGGAAGATTCGGAGTACTAGATATAACTGGAAATAAAATTACTAGTTTCAAGGAGAAACCTGCTGGAGATGGAAATTGGATCAATGGTGGATTTTTTGTATTAGAGCCAAAAGTTTTTGATTATATTGAAGGAGATTCAACAGTTTGGGAAGAGAAACCATTAGAAAAATTAGCAGATGAAAAACAATTAGCAGCGTACAAGCACTCAGGTTTTTGGCAACCACTAGATACACTACGAGATAAAAACAGCTTGGAAGAATTGTGGAATTCTAAAAAAGCTCCTTGGAATATTTGGGAATGAATAAAGAATTTTGGAATAAGAAAAAAGTACTTCTCACAGGACATACGGGTTTTAAGGGAAGTTGGTTATCTTTATGGTTACAAAAATTAAATGCTAGTGTCATAGGATTTTCAAAATCCATTCCTACCAATCCAAGTCTATTTGAATTGGCAAATATTGAAAATGGAATGACTTCCATAACGGGTAATG
>JABFSW010000010.1 GCA_013140415.1 Nitrosarchaeum sp. | reverse complement strand
TCTTGATGTTTGCGATGAATTTGTATAGAACATCATAAATTCTGGAAATGCAACGAGTGTTGCTTTTTTTTCTGCTGCTTTTATAATATAGTTGATAATTTTTTTTAGATTAATTTCTTTATCAGTTGAAGCCTTAAATTGTACATCTGCAACTTTCATAAAATTTGTAATTATAAATGAGAATAAAAGTATAAGTAATACAAATATGAAATGTACCATTTTGTTATTATGTAAATTGGTTGTAAGTTATGTAACTGACTATATGTACATGTCTGCACCTGTGACTAAAGAGAAATTATTCCAGTCTTTCTTTTTAAAAAATAATTAAAGTTGGTTTCCTGCTAGAAACCAATTTTCTTTTGGATTATCCTCAAAAACTACAATCACGTGAGACTCTTTTGTTTTAAGAATTTCTACGGCTGATTTTGTGATTGCTTTTGCATATTCATCTTTTTGTTGTTGAGTTCTTCCTGGGTACATTGATACTGTAATCAACGGCATGATTATTTTGAAAAAGTTTCATTGATTTATTCTTTAGAGTATCTAGTTAGGCTTTATACCCATATCTTGTTCCATAAGTAAAATCAGAACTATGTGTTTTCTTGTATAGATAACCTGTAGCAAGTCCTACTACAAATCCACCAATATGAGCAAGATATGCAACACCGCCTCCTGCAACACCAAATCCTCCTATGAAAAATGGGAGTAAATTTTGAAAGACAAGCCAGAATGGTAAGAACCACCTTGCTTGAATATGCATCATTCTCATAAAGAATCCCATCATCATAGCAGTCTGAATTTTAGCTCTTGGAAAAATTACAAGATATGCACCAAGCACTCCAGAGATTGCACCAGATGCACCTACTGCAGGAATTACGCTAGCAGGATCACCAAGTATGTGGACTAATCCTGCACTTATTCCCCATATTAGATAAATTGCTAGATATTTTATTTTACCAAACTTTAGTTCGATGTTATCACCAAATATCCACAAAAATAACATGTTACCGCCAAGATGCATTGCACCACCATGCAAGAAAATAGAACTTAGAAGAGAGATGTATGGTGCATCAGGACATGCAACTTGTAGTGGACCTTCACCAAAATCTATGTTTGATACAGTTCCCCCCGTAACACAATTTGGTACTGCTCCCCAATTATAAAATAAATTATATGCACTGTTATTTGTAAATTCTATAAATTGCCCAGTATATGCAATTTCAATAAGAAATACTAAAACATTAATTGCAATTAAGACATAAGTTACCTTTGGTTTGTATCCTGGAGGATGTGGATTTTCATCTCGTAATGGAAACATTAGATATTAAGATTAATTGAAGTTTGTATAATAAGATTTATCGTATTAAGTAAATTAAATTATAATTATTTTTCGTTTCACAAGATTTTTAATCATGTTTAGAAAATCATCATCTGAAATTTTATCTTCAGACCACCAAGATGCAGTTATTTTAATCCATGGTGGTAGTTTCCAATTTGATTGAGCAGTTACTTCTTTTGATGTTACTACAACAATTCCTTTTTCAAACAAGAAATCTATTCCTTCAAGAAATTCTGAATCTGATATTTGATCTGTAGACCACCAATTTGCATTTGTTTTTATCCATTGTGGAATTTTAGAGGTTTCAGGAGGTAGACCTTTTTCAAAACCAGTAATCTTTAGAATTCCTTGTGATGTTGGCTCTACAGTAAATGCAATATGCCAAAACCCAGTATCATCTATACTTTGAATAAATTTTACAGGTTTATCATTTAGAGTAATATTGAATTTTTCTTTACCTGAAATTTGTGGAAATTCAAAGTTTGCATAAGTCTCAAGCGGATAACTATTGTATCCACGTATTGTAAGAGTTGTTCCTTCTTCATTGAATTTAGCAGCAGAATACCATGCACCTGAATCATACCTAAAATCAAAATCACCTCCATTTTTCTTTGTGGTAACAGGAACAACAGTACTATCTACAGGGGCAAAGCAGCTATAGAAAAAAACATCATCAGTTATTGAAGGATCAGGATACATTGAAAATTCTAGAATTTGATCAGGTTCTATTTTATCAATATATTCAATATTGTGAACAATATCAAGCACTGTTCCATTACCATGAGCTATCGCAAGAATTTTTGGATTGAAGATAGTTTGGTTTCCATTATTATGAATTCTTCCTGTAACATGACCATCATCATGTTTGATTAATGTTTTATCATAAAGAATCTCAATTGATATTGGATCTTTTTGTGTTTTTACAAATTTGAGTTCAGCTTCTAGTAAGATAGGAGTATTTCCTGTAACTTCAGGAAATTTTGTCTTAAATGGAATATCTGTTTTTGGTGGAATTGGAACGTGAAATATTGTCTTAGTAAATGTATTTTCTCCATCAATTACAGAAACTGAAATGATTGGAATTACTGCATAATCGTTTTGGTTTTTTACATTGCCTCCAACTGTGTATACACCCTCATAATCAAAATATCCAAGATATTCTTGTGGTGGTATGAAAACTTCAGCAAATGTAAATTGAGAAATCAGTAATGTAGTAAACATGAATCCAATTAGAAGAAATATTATTTTTGATTGTGATAAACTAATAAGAGTTGATAACACATTTGAATCCAGGTATTGATTTTTCAAGTGAGCTTGATTGACAGTTTTCAATTAATTAATCTGTCATTTCTCTTGTTTTAGTACAATATGTATTTTATAGATTAAAAGAGTAGTTCACATTTCTAACTAGATGTGAAGAATTCTATTTTGTATTAAATATTGAATTCCCTGTACAAATGTTTCATCATCAATTTGTCCATCTGCCCACCATCCTGCATTATTTTTAATCCAAGATGGAATTTGATTGCTTTCTGAGCCTGAACCTTGAGCAGTTTGTGGAATCTCCATTATTTTTTCTTTGATTAGGTATTGAATTCCCTGCACAAATGAATCGTCGTCAATTTGTCCATCTGCCCACCATCCTGCATTATTTTTAATCCATTTAGGTATTGAAATATTATTTTCATGCGTTATTGGATTAATTATAATTGGAATAGATGTTTTTGCAAGATTGTTATCTCCAAGATTTTGGAAATTTAGATGCACAATTCCAGTTACATCATCAGGTATTGTAAATTCTGCTGTGTTATGGTTTTCTTTAGAATCACTACTGAATCCACTTTGTTTAAAAATTATTTTATCATTTTGAGTAATTGAAAAATCATAATTTACTGCTATTGGTCTGTTTTTTAGAAAAATATCAGTAATATCAAAATAGATTGTTGTTTTGGAATTTGATTGTAAATTTTGTGGTTCCCACGATACAAGAACTCGAAATTGTCCATTTTCAGTTACGGAACTTAATTGAATATCATCTGAATTTGGTTTGATAAGAAAATTCATTCTATTTTGACTTGTATCATGATTGTAAATATTCCATAATTCTTTTTGACTAATAATAAAATGTACTACCCTTCCATCAGAAAAGAAATCATCGATAGTTACAATATCATCAGATAGTTTGATTCCATTTACATACATAGAAAATCCAGATACCAATAGATCTCCAAATGTTTTTGGAATTACTAATTCTTCATGGATTACAGATGTCTGATTGATGTTAGTGACACTCCATTCAAAAGGCATTGAAAAAGTAATTTCCTTAGATTTAACATCATATTGAAAGTTCTTTATTTCATCATAATACGTAACAACATTGATTATTTGAGGACCAAAAATAGGATGATTAATTTCGTGTTTAGATTTTTGTGCAATTGAAATTCCTGCATTGAAAGTCAACGGTACATCTAATTTCTTTGAATAATCATCAGCTGTAATAATACTAATATCAAACTTGTAAAGTCCTCCTTCATTTAATTTTGGACCATTTACATTTACTATTTTATTGTCTAATCCAAGTAATGAATCAAAGAAATTCTCTTTATTTTCTTCTTGAACTTGAATTGTTGTAGTATTTTCTGATATAAAATTAAAGACTAGGAATCCATTATCACTTTGAAATTCTTTTTCAAAAAGAAATTGTTCACCACGACTAGATTTTATCAAAAATGTGACATCCCTAAGTGTAATTTTTGAATCAAAATCAATTAATGAAATAGATATTTGTTGATCATCACTTTCATCTGGATTATTTGGAGATGATGAAACTTCTAAACTTACTTGTTTTTCATATAGATCAACAGGTGGAAATATCTCGCTTCCGACACCATGACCATAAACATTTACAATTGTTAGTGGAATGAGGATGAAGATTGATAAAAAAATTAGAAGATGTAAAGATTTTTTCCTCAAGTCCATTTGTTTGGATCTTTTTTCCAAATTTGTTTACCATCAATAGTTACTTGATCTTTTTCTTCAAAAACAGTATGCCATTTTCCATTATGAGGAAAAATTTTGTTCATTTCTTCTACTTTTACATTAGTTGGTGCTTTGTTCATTAAAGCTCCCCATCTCATGTGAGGTACCTTTGGAAGAATATCGTTAATGTCTTTCATATTTTATCACAGATCAGTAAAATTATTTCTCAATTTTCATTATACCTTCTTTGATCAAATATTGTATGCCTTGAACAAAAGAATTATCATCAATTGAGCCATCTGCCCACCATCCTGCATTATTTTTAATCCAAGATGGAATTTGATTTGTTACTGAACCTAAACCTTGAGAAGTTTGTGGAATTTTCATTATACCTTCTTTGATCAAATATTGTATGCCTTGAACAAAAGAATTATCATCAATTGAGCCATCTGCCCACCATCCTGCATTATTTTTAATCCAAGATGGAATTTGATTGCTTTCTGAGCCTGAACCGATATCAAATGATGTACTAGATATTCCAGAAAATGTTTGTAAATTATCTAATCCATGACTGAAAATTGCTAAGGTCATCTTGTATTTACCTGCAGATTTAAAAGTAAATTCTGGTTTGTCAATACCTTCTGTAACAAGTATACCAGGTGAATTAGGATCAGTATTTTTTGATTCATAAATTATAGTTCCTGAAGAATCTTCTATTCTGTAACCATACGTGGTCCATTTTAGTAACTTGTTGTCTTTATCAAAAAAAGTTATCTCAAATGGTATTTTTTCACCTGAAACCAATTTAGAGTCATATTGTACTCTAGTAAATGCGCCATTATCAAATTTAATGTCAAATGAATTTTTTTCTGTCGTCAATCCACTATCTGGAGATAGACTAAATTCCATTGTTTTTGTTCCAGGTTTGTTAATTTTTGCAATATCTAAAATATTTTCTTTGCTTAACAAAAAGTGAAGAATTAATGTATTGTCCATTGAGTATGGATCAGCAATTAACATTCTACCTGTAACAGGAAATCCATTTACAGTTGCTTTGTATGTTCCAGCTTGTGAAAATTCTTTAAATGAGGTTGGAAAATGAATTTCTTGGTGAACAAAAATGTTTTGTTTTTCTAGTCTTGATGTATCCCAGTTAAACGGCATTGAAAATGAGACCGATTTTTTAGATTCATCATAATTAAAATTATTTATTTTGTCATAATATGAGGTAACAGACAAATCATAGGATTTACCTCCTGTGGAAACCACTTGATTAAAAATATCTCCAACACTAAGCCAAGAATCAAATATTGGGGCTTCTGATGGAACAAATATAATTCGGTCATTATCTATTCCAAAAATTTCTATTTCAAAGTGGTACAATCCTGCATCAAGTAAAATTGGAGCCTTTACAGTGATTTTATCATTTACTGAAGTCCATCCTCCTTGAAATGGTTCTTCATCTCCATACACAACAACATCATTTACATCTAGATCTTCAGATTGAATTTTAATGATTAAATTGCCGGAATGTGTATGAAACAAATCTCTCATCAAAAGTTTTCCTTCTTTGTCAACTGACACAAGAAATGATGTGTGTTGAATTGTTTCTCCCGTTATAGCATCAAAAAGACGTAACTCTAAAAATTTGTCACCAACTGTATCTTTGGTGAGTATAGGGGGACTGATTTTGATAAATAGGCTAGCATCTCTGTCACCTACACTTGCAGGAGGAAGATTTTCCATTGTTAATCCATCACCGTAAACAGTAGAAGGAATTTGTAAAAGCATTATCA
>JABFSW010000135.1 GCA_013140415.1 Nitrosarchaeum sp. | reverse complement strand
CTCTTAATGCAAGCTCCATGAACAGCATCTCATCATCTTTTTCATTTTCTAGTGGAACTACATTTTCTTTCATTCCACCTGCAACTAGTCTACCTCGCTGATTAATCACTCCAGCAAATCTAATTTTTGGATCTATTGATAAAATAGATTTACAAATTTTGGAGTAATCAAAAATCTTAGATGACAAATTCTGTTTATAATTTCAAAGGACCCATTTATTATCTTTCTATGGAGTAAATTACTTGAAAGAAGAAATACGCGTGAGATTATAATGTTAGTTTCTTGACTAATGCAAGAAATTCATCTTCAGTCATTGGAGGAATTTTCATTATTTCCAGATTTTCAGAAACATGATCAGAAGACTTTTGCCCTACAAGTGGAGCCAAAACACCTGGTGATGAACGAATAAACTGTAACGCACGAAGTGAGGGTTTTAGTTCATTGAATTCAGGCATTGCACCAGGGGTTAACAATCTTCCTTGCATTAATGGCACACTTGTAAATACTCCAATGTTTAATTTGACTGCAGCTTCTAATACAGAGACAAGTCTTCCATCAAGTGTTTGATTTTTTGCAAGTAATGCTTGATCATAATGCATGTTAAATGGAAGTTGGATGAATCTAAACCCATGATTCTCACCGCCCACTTTTTTTGCCAATTCAATTGTATCTTGTAATGAAAGATATTGTGGATTATCAGAAGAAACACGAAAGCATTCCCATGTGGCCATGCCGTAAAATTTGATCTTTCCTTCTTTTCTTTTTTGTTCATACAATTCAAAGACAGATTTGAGATTTTCCAAAAACTTTTCTTTTGAAATGTCTTTGATTTGACCTTCTACAGCATTATGTAAATACATCAAATCAATGCAATCCAATCCCAAATTTCTTAAACTTCGTTCTAGCTGGTCATCAAGATATGCAACAGTCATGCAATGATAGCCAGATGTTACATCACCTTCTTTTATTACTCCTTTTTGCGTGTATTCACTTTTGATGTATTCCCAAAATTCTTGTTTTACATCAGCATCATTTGTGATATAGCCATTTTTTGTGCTAATGAAAATTTGATCACGTAAGATTTTTCCTTCACTAATTAATTCAGAAATTGCCTTTCCTACAGAACGTTCTGCTTTTTGTGCTCTATAGTTAATGGCAGTGTCAATTACATTAATTCCAGATAAAATGGATTGTTTAACTGCGTTTTTTACAAGTTCATCTGTCTTCTCATCTGCTTCTCCAAGATATGTACCGACACCGACATTAGACAATGTGAGATTGTGAATTTGCTTAAAATTCAATGAGTTTATGCCTGAATTTGTAAGGAATTTTTTTGTTCCATCAGATGTGGCAAAGCCTGAAATCATAAAAAATATCAATCAATACAGAATTTATGTCTAGAGCATCAATTAGAAACTAGGCAAAAAACTAAGTACAAACAAAGCACCAGTAATCCTGCTAAACATCAGTGTGGAAGACATGAAAGGCACGAGTTCATCTACAGAATCAAAATTTTTCTTCAAACCTATTCCCGCCTTTATCACTAATGGAATGCTAAACAAGGTGATAAGAGACAAGAGTGGAAAAATACCAATAGAAATACCAAGCATAATCAGAGAATACGATATTGTAGGAAATATCCAAAACATACATGTTGCATTTTTTTTGCCAACTGTAATAACTAGAGTTTTTCTTCCTTTAGATTTGTCTGCATCATGATCAGGAAATGATGCAATAAAAAGAACAAGCGATGATAAAACACCTACAACTATTCCACCTAAAATGGATTCTAATGTTATTTGATTTGATTGGATAAAATATGTTCCAAGCACAATCATAGTGCCCTTTACTGCAACAAAAAATTCTGCTAGTCCAGAATCTACAATTTTAGTGGAGTAAAAATAGATAGATAAAATCGCAAATCCCAAAATCATGGCAATAATTATTCCATTAGTAAATACAAAATAAAATCCAATCACAGAGCCTAATATCAAAAATCCAATTCCAGCACGATAAACAGATGATGGTTTTAGTAATCCTTCAGGCAAAACCCCAGTTCCACCACTCATTTTAGTTCTCTTTGTTACTGTATCAATTCCTCTTTTGTAATCCCAATAATCATTTAACAGATCAACACTAGCATGAAGTGCCAGAACACCTGCAAATGTTAAAACAGCATCAAGTGGATCAATAGTGGAATTTTGACGCCAGTTTATTGCAAGCCCAAGAGATACAGCAATAACAGAGGCTAAAAGAAATCGAACACGTATTACTCTTAACCAAACAGCGAGTGTCAATTATTCAAACAGGTTTTGGTCTAGTTAAATTTCTTCTTCTTCCCATTCTTCTTCTAATGGGGCTTTTGATTTTTTTAAGAATAACACAACTAGAATACCTATCAAAAGTATTGCTGCGATAATTACATAAACAATCCATTCAGGTAATTGAAGATCTACAGCATTCAAAGTTTTGTCTGGGGAATCAACATTGATTGTTAATGTGTCCTTCCCTTCTGAGTATCCTTCTGCAGTTGCAATAAGATTTAGTGAGATACTAGGCCCATTTGTTGCAGTTAAGCTGACAACAGCACTGCCATCAGGACCAGTTCTAATCACGTCTGGATTAACTAGAGAATTTCCATCAGTTTCTATTTTAATTGATGCGCCTGCAACAGATTCAGCATTTTCATCGTCAATAAACAGTTTAATCTCAACTGGCTTATCAACTGGAATTAATTCATCCAGTCCACTAGTGAATATTTTTAATTGTGTGAATGAAGAGTCAGTATTTATTTCATAGTCAGTCCCAATCACACCTTTTGCACTGGCGGAAATTATAGAATTGCCTATTTCTCCAGTAGTTTCAATTGGAAATGTGGTATAAGAAAATCCAGATACAATCACAGCGTCATTAATTACTTGAATTATGCTTTCTTCAGATGAAGTAATTTTTGATTTAACATCAAATGAAGGAATTATTGGATTTCCCTGAAGATCAACAATTTGTACAATACCCAAGTTGTTTTCATGATTTGCATTGATTTCACCTAATGGAAGTATTACCAATATCTTTGATGATGGTTGAGTGACAAAGGTTTTTTCCGTTTCCAGTGATAAATCGGCACCTTCTCCTATTGGAACTACTTTTAGGTCGATCAGATTTTCTTCTTCAGTTATTGTAAATGAATCACTATGAAGTTTAGAAAATGCAAAAGTATTGTCCTTTTTAATTTCAATTATGCCATTAGTAGGAGTGATCAAATATTTTGAATCATGTTTCAAGACTTTTGGTCTATCCTGGCTGTCAATTGCAATTAAAAATACATCAAAATTACCATCACGATCAAACAATATACTGTCTTGACCAGTTGGGGAGAAAATTCGTGTTTCTTTTTGTTCAAGTGTATTTACAACTTCAGTTAAAACAGAATCAGAGCCTACACCTTGCACAGATGTAGAAATCAAAACGTTGCCACTTTTTTGTCCAGATGAGATAATTGCAGTACCAAAAGAATTACCTACCTCGATTTTTCCTATATTCCTAACTGTAACTAAATTATTATCTCCAGATATGACATCTAATTTTTTTACGTATCCATCTGCGTAATAATTTTCATTTGTTTGAATTGGATAAAATTCGCCATCATCTAGATCATCCATAGATAAAATAATTTTATCTTCATCTTCTGTATCTTCTGTTTCATCAGTTATCGGATTTCCCTCTTCATCTACATCGTCATCATCACTTTCTATTGCATTGATTTGATAAGTCACTATACTAGTTGCATTGCTAGGCATTCTTTCTGGTATGAAGAGTTGTACATCCTTTTCAGTTATTTTATCATTATCAATATTGATAGATTTTCCTACTGTTGAAAATGTATCAGTTGCAATGCCATATCCTTCAGCACTGACTCCAATCATAATATCATTAGCAAGTAAATTGGAAAGATTCAAGTCTTGTCTAAGATAATATCCAAATTGTCCTTTTTTTATCATAGTCTTTACTTCTTTCATAGTGTTATCTAATTCATCACCAACAGAATATTGATCATTTGAGAAAAAATTCAATTCAATATCTTCAGGTGTAATTGTAGGATTTCCATCAGAATCAACTACACTGACAAAAATATCCAGTTTTTTTTCAACTTCAGCCGTAATTAATTTTGGAAAAACATCAATTGCTAATGATGTGGGAAGAGTTGATGAGATTTTTACACTTTTTGCAGTATCTAAATTAGATTCGTTTTGAATTGCACGCAAGAAGGTGTTTCCAACTTTTTCATTAGTTTCAAGTGTTCCCCACGCATAGTATTCGCCCTTTTTTATGATCAACATATCAGAATTTGGAATAGCAAGTGATTTTTCATATTCCAAATTAACATCAATGTCAAAAGGTGCACGAATCACATAACCGTCAAAAGTTCTCAAATAAACAGAAAAGGGCATTTTAGAATTAACATGCATTTCATCTGTAGGAATATTCAATTCTAAAATCAAATCATCAGGCAGATGAGTTTCAGCATTACCTACCTGAATCTCTTGAAATGTTGTTTTTGAGTTAAGTGTTGCAGTGATAACTGTATCACCAATTAAAATTCCAGTAGTTACGTCAAATGATGCATATTCTTCATTTGCTTTTAAAATAATTTTTTCAGGAACTGATGCTATAAGAGGATCATCAGAACTTAATGTGATTGTGACATCTCTAGAAGAAGTGATAGGGACACCATTTTTACTTAGAACATAGAGATATCCTATAGGATGCTCAGCTGGACCTTCTTCTATATGAGAAGGAGATATTGCAAGTTTTATTGAGTAATCAGATAGAGATTCAAGATTTTGTGCAGAAGCAGTTTGTAAAGGGATAGTTAGCAATAGTATTAGTGATAAAAGAAAGAAGAGTGATTTTTTTGGAGTCATTTTTATTTCACCATAAAAAAGGAAAAAATGTGGGGTTATCCACTTTGTTGACCTGCTATTACAGTTCCTACGAAAACAGCACCATTGGTAGTTGTTATCTTGAATTGTGCATCTCTACCAGTTTTTACGTTTTCATCTAATTGGATGATAACTGTTGCTTGTTGTCCTGGTTGGATTTCACCAGCTGTTGTAGTTAATACAGTAGCTGCAGTTTCTGCTCCAGCGACACCATTACTGTTTGTTGCAATCATGTATCCTGGAATAGCTGATGATGCTAACAAACCAGCACCACCAAATGCATCAAGAGTAGAAGCTGCTACAGTTCCTGGAACAAATGAATAGACACTACCTGCTAAACGAATTTCACTTAAAGTGACTTTCTGTACACTGTTATTTTGTAGATATACAGCAATTCTTTCACCTGTAGCTAATCCATTAGATGCGGCACCTTGTACTATACCTGCTGCTAATCCATCATGTAATGTTAGAACAGTGGAATCTCGTGCATCATAGCCTGTGATTCGTAGTGATTCAATGTTTGGTGCACCGCTTACTTGGGCAGAACTAAAGAATCCTTGTGAGAACACAAAGATGATACTTCCACCTACGACTGCGATAGCAACTAAAAGAAGTGTTGCAATGATTGGAGCAACTGCTCTTCTTGAGGTCATTTTTTGTTTTGACGTTATGTATGTCATTCTTAATTTTGTAAAACAGAAAAAGATGTTAAAGAGATCTGTGTTCAAAATGCACTACAATTTGTAAAAGTGTGCATTTGTAATTTAAAATGAACAACATGATTTCTGCATGGTAATTGTAATATGACAACGATATTTTTTAAAATAACTTTTAATTAAAAAATAAAAAGAAAGGTTAGAGTGCAGGATCTACCATGATATAGTTTACATTGTAAAGATTATTTGGATCCATTCCTATGCATGTTAACACAACGGTATTATTCGTTGATGGATTTGTTGGCAATGAATCACCATCACTTTGATCCTTCAAGAAAAATGAATTCTTATTATGTTGCACTATTGCTGATACAGTACAAGATGGACTTGATGCCCCAAGGTCTGTTTCAAGCTGTCCTGCTTCTATTACACTAAACAAAACTATAGTAGTATCTGATGTTAATGCAGAATCTACTATTGCAATTTGATCATCATTTGGATTCACTATTTCTATGCATGAATTTTTGTCTGCTGGATTTGGAATTTTATCA
>JABFSW010000160.1 GCA_013140415.1 Nitrosarchaeum sp. | reverse complement strand
TCTACTAGATAATAGAACTAATGTAACTATCATTTCGATGAAATTTGTTAGAATCATGCGTACAAATTATGGAAATATAGATCTATACAACAATGAAGATTAGATCTATTAATATGAAATTCTAATCGAATTTTATTTCTTCTTGTTGTGTTGATGAATTACAGTGTGCACATTTTTCTGATGAAGTTTTAAAATATACCATGTGACATAGTTTACAGGCCCTTAGTTCGTTTAGTTTAACCATAACAATCTGACGATAACAGTCATACAAAAATCTTGTTTTGGTCAATATGCATTCCCATTATTTAGTTGAGATAACAGTAACTAAATCTTAACAATCTAGCATTATATTTAGAAAAGGCTTTGTCTCTAGATTATGTACTTTTATCCAGTTTTCCTTCAATTTCTTCCAGTGACTCCATATTTGCTTCCAAAAATGTAGATAGAAAATACATAATACTATATTTTTCTCCAACTTTTGTGACCATATTGTTTTTTTCAAGAACTTTAATGTGATGCTGAATAGCCTTGTAATCAAGACCTATTTCCTTGGCTAGTTGATTTGTGTTAAGTGGTGTTTTCTTTAGTATGGATATAATTCGTAGACGGTTTAGTCCTCCTCGCGAGCCTGCAAAAACAAACCAGAGAAGTCTTTTTGAATCTGGATCATTTGCCATAAGTCATAAAATTCTTGTATGCCTCAATTAAAAGACATTATGGGATTAGGATTAGAAAGTATAAAAAACATAATCAAGTGATTCCTGTGAATCAAAAATGATGTTAAACTATGATGCTCCATTGTATAGACCTCCTTCAGAGGCAAGATCATTAATTTTTCAAGTAACGTTGGGGTGTTCTTTTAACGAGTGTTCTTTTTGTGACATGTATAGATCAAAACAGTATTCAGAAAAACCATGGGATGAAGTAAAATTAGAAATCGATCTAATGGCAAAGCAATTACCTGATACGAGAAAAATCTTTTTGGCAGACGGTGATGCACTAAATCTTGATTCAGAGTATATTGTAAAAATTGTAAAATATATCTATGAAAAATTTCCAAGTCTGGAGAGAATCTCTTGTTATGCAATGCCGATGAATATTTTAAAGAAAACTCCAGAGGAACTAAAGAAAATGCATGATGCGGGATTGGACATGCTTTACTTGGGAATTGAAAGTGGTTCAGATATTGTTTTAAAAAAAGTAACAAAAGGTGCAATTGCAAAAACAATTACCAAATCAGTCAACAAGGCAAAAGATGCAGGCTACATCATGTCTTGTATGATAATTTTGGGATTAGGTGGAAGAACTTATTCCAAAGAACACATCAAAGGAACTGCGGAAGTAATTAGTGCCTGTTCTCCTAATTATGTAGGAGCACTGACTCTTTATTTAGAAAATGGAATAAAACAAGAATTTATGGAAAAGTTTGGAGAGCCATTTATTAAAATCAACGATGATGAATCTCTAGAAGAGTTGTATGATTTAATCAACCAGATAGAAACCAAAGAAGAGATAGTCTTCAGGGCAAATCATGGCTCTAATGCATATACAATCAAGGGCACATTTCCACAAGACAAGCAAGAGATGTTAGACAAAGTAAAATGGATGAAACAGCACCCAGAAATCATACGTCCTGAGGGATTACGAGGATTTTAAAAATCTAAATAGATTTTCTATAATTCCAATTTGATCAAATATTTCTTCTAACAATTTACCTCATAGGGTTTCTTGGTATCATGTTAAAAAAAATCCCAAAAGTCTAGAGTTGCTCAACTATTGGCTTTAGATTATCTGGTAAATCAGGTATCTCGGTATGGCTTTCATTGTTTTGTAGTATTTCTGGTCCTATTCTTCGTACCCGCTGAGTTCCAATTAATGTATCAATATTTCTTTGAATGTCTTTTTCTGATAAAATTGTCTTTAATTTTTCAATTACAGTTTCTTCATTTTCATATTTTTTAATTGTATATTGTACAAGGATCATTTTTTCATTTGTAGAATAATCAGTCATTTGAAAATATCATCATATTCAGAGTAAAAAACATTAGTGAAACTAGGAGAATTTCTTTTTCAGATCTTCTTTTTTAGGAATACCTGTAAACTCTAATTTTCCATCAATTACCAATCCAGGAGCTGTAAATATCGGGTATTTTTCTAAATATTCTGGTTTTTCAGTTACATCAATCAAATCATATCTTATGCCTAGTTGGTCTAATATCTTCTCAAGAATAATACAGTTTGAGCATCCAGGGGTGGTAAGAACTTGTACTTTCATGACTCTGTAAACTGATCAGGATTATTCTCAAAAGCCCATCTGCAACTAGCACAGCAAAAATAGTATTTGTTACCTTTGTGTTCTATAGAATCATGTTTTTCATCAACTTCCATGCCACATACTGGATCTTTCATAGTATCATCTTCTTCTTTTGATTAATAAAATACCACATTATTGGAAATATGATCAATCCGGAAAATATTATCGGAACAAGATCAGGTGGCATGATAAAATTATATGGATTTTGATGAATGTGTTGTCCTATGTGAAATTCAACAGGCAATCCTACCATTGATACTAGGTTATTCCAACCAATATGCACTATAGTACTTTCATACCAAGCATGTCCTCCAGGAAGACCGTTAATTATTAAAAATGCACCAATCATAACAAGCATCCATCCTGTGATTTTTTCTACTTTGATTCTATTTGTGGTTAATCCTTTAGTTGCATTTATTCCAAGTACGGCAAGAAGTGAAAATAGAATCAACGGTATTGCTCTTCCAACACCATGCACAAGACCTAGTGATGAGCCAATCTCCAAACTTCCAGTTCCTGCGATGTAAATTAATAGCCAGTAAAACATTGGATTTGGACATCCGACTCCTGCATTGCCAAGTAAAACACCCATCAGATACGACTTTACATATTCGCCTCTGTTTTGGATAAATTTAGGCGTCTTGGAATATGTCGGCATTTTGATTGTAATTAATTTTAGTTGCGATAAACCAAAAACAAATCCTGCAACACCAGCTATCAAAAACATTATTGTGGAGAACTGATCAAGTGACGCTGTTTTTCCAATAGTTGCAACACCCAAACCGTACAAAGTTATGGTTGTAACAAGTCCTGCGCCAAATAACAGGGCCATACTCAAACCCTTTTTGTATCCTTTTCCCATGCTTAATGGAATTATAATGAATACTAGTGGAAGTGTACAGGGTAAAATAATCATTGAAAGACCAGCAACATATGCAATGACTAACCAAGATGGATACGAAAATTCACTTCCAGATTTTACAGTAAGATCACTAGTTAATGAAAAAATTATTCCAAGAAAGATAAATGAAAACAAGACAAATGCTAGAATAATACCAGACTTTTTGGCAAATACAGAGTTTGACATGACTTGTTAATGTCACATCATATACTTGAATACTTGACTTTACAATTGTAAAATCATAAATATTCTCAAAAATAACTCATTTGGTGCCATTTCAGCCAGACGATATAGATATTGCAATAATTGAATCATTAATCAAAGATGGAAGAAAATCATTTCGACAGATATCACGCGAAATCAAAATAAGCACACCCACTGTTCAAGCCAGATATGAAAGACTAGTCAATGTGGGGTTGATAAAATCCGTCTCTCCTGTAATTGATCTTGGAATGCTTGAAAACAAGACTGAAAAACGTCTTGAGAACATCAAGGCAAAATCAACAAAGAAACATGATGTGAAAATAACCAAAGACATGATTCTAAAAATGACATGTGATCTATGTAAAGGTCCAATCTTGGATAAACCACATGTTCTTAAAATAGCGAATTTTGAGAGATTTTTTTGCTGTACTTCTTGCAGGACATTGTATAAAGAAAAGTACAAGGGAAGAATTGAATCACTGTCAGATTAAAACTAGATTTGAATTGTAGTTCCATTTTGAGCCACTATGAAAATATTTTGCCTGAAGCTCAAATACATGATTTTGGGAATGTTTTGGGCACAATTATGTGTGAAATTAAATTTCAAGATTACCTAATATGGTTTTAAAAATCACTTTTTACAATAAATCTTATTAGCAACAAAGACACATTATATTTAGAGAAATAAAATGGGCGAAAATTATGTACGTGTAGGCGGAAGAGGAACATCAAGAAGGATTGCTAGAAAAGAAGAGGATAATTGGACTGGTGCAGAATTTAAAAATTCGCAAGAAAAACGAAAAGAAGAATCAAAAAATAGTTACATTTCTGTAGGAAGAGGTACGAGTAAAATCAAGTTTGGAGATATTGATACAACATCTCAGAGACCATCAGGTAAAGGGATGTGGGTAAGTTCTGGCAGAGGAACTGGTAAGCGCTTCATAAAGTGATCTGTACACACTAAAATCTCAAGATTTATCATACTAGTGAAAAGACGGTCGTATTTTAAATAAAATAAGAAAAATTTAGGATTTATTTGAAAGAACGTACTTTGCGAATTACTTTGTTGTGATCAAATGCAGCAGTAGTAGTCACATACAAGATATGATTTGTACCAGCAGGCATTACTATTCTTTTAACTGTATCATACTCAGCGACAACGTATTTGCATGATCCAAGTGTTCGAAGTAATTTTTTTCGTTGTTTCCAGTCATGAGCAGCAGCTTTTAGTGATGCTAAGCTTTGATTTTTGGATACAAGAATTTTTACTTTCTTTGAACGTTCCGAGAAAACCAATTTTCCTTGAAGGTCACAAACACTGACTACTCTTACAGAAGGACTTAATTTCAAAAGTTTTTCTGCAGCAGATTGTATTTCCATATTATTGGTTTGTGGGGTAATTGATAAAATTTATGATCCAAGATTATTAATGATAAAATCCTAATCTAAAGGTCATCTCCCCATACAAACTGTTCTTAGATTTCCTAAATTTAGCTTCCAAATTCATATTTTAGCCCCATGGAAGTGTATGGGCCCACAGGGATTTGAACCCTGGATTTTCGCCGTGTAAGGGCGACGTCATAACCGATCTGGACCATGAGCCCAGAAACATTCCTTGATGAAAACCATTTAAACTTTGAGAAAGGGACAATCTAGAAATTTGATCAGAAATTTGTACAAGTATGGTCGATTTAGATTTTTTTTCTAGTCCAATAGGATTAGGTCATGTAACAAGAGACATAGCTATTGTAAATAATTTTGAAAACATATCAACAAAATTTGTAACAGGAAGTGGAGCTGCAAGAATTCTAAAAAATTTAGATGTGAAAGTTGAAGACGTATACATTCCTCCACAATTTATTGTAGAAAATGGAATACTAACGAATTCAACAAGATGGCTATGGAACTATTATCAATATTATAAAAGATGTAAAAAAATTGCTGAAAACATTATCGAAACAGATAATCCAAGACTAGTGATTAGTGATGAAGATTTCGCTTCACTTACTGTTGCTCAAAATAAAAAAATACCTACAGTTTTGATTACAGATGTTGTACAAACTAATTTCATAAATGGAATAACATCATTTATTGAAAAAAAGATGAATAAGTCAATGCAAGAAATTATGAAAAAATGCGACACTGTGATTATTCCGGAAAATGGTCCTGATGAAGGAAATATTAGAAGAGTTGGACCCATTGTAAGACAAATAAATTTTTCTAGAGAAGAACTTCGGAAAAAATTCTCTTTTGATAAAAAAACCATAGTTATTTCAGTAGGAGGAACAGATGCAGGACTGTTTCTAATTGAGAAAACACTAGAATCTATATCAAAAATAAATCAAGACATAAATGTAATAATTGTTTCAGGTCCATCTCTGAGCAAAAAGTTTGGAGATTCTATAAGAAATTTTGGATTTGTAAGTAATCTTCACGAAATGATTTTTGCAGCTGATGTTACAGTATCTCTTGCAGGCAAGTCAACTATTGACGAGGCAAAAGCATATGGAACGCCTGGAATTTTTATTCCAATAAAGGGGCATTTTGAGCAAGAAGATAATGCCAAAGAAGAGGGATTTGTTTTTGAAGATATTGATAGATTAGATAAATTAATCTTGGAAAAACTAGAGCAAAAACGAAATCCCTTGGAAACTAGAGGGGCAATTACCGCATACAATATAATCAAAAAGTGGATTTGACAAAATTTGATCCAATCCTTAATAGATAGCCAATTATTTTTGTTAAAGTACTATGAAATTAGTTGTAGCC
>JABFSW010000103.1 GCA_013140415.1 Nitrosarchaeum sp. | reverse complement strand
TTTACTAACTGATCTAATCCAACCTGGTGCAATTTCTGAAATATGTAAAAATCCCTGAATTCCATTATATTCATCTAAAGTGACATAAGCACCATGATCCATTACTTTAGTTATTGTAGCAAGAACAATTTCTCCTTGTTCTGGCATCTCTTGAATTTCAGTAGACATTTCTTCTAAATTTTTCTTCTGTATAATTTAATGTTGCTAGTTAGAAATCAATTCCTTTTTTTGCTTTTATGCCATGTTGAAATGGATGTTTTATTTCTCTCATTTCTGTGACTAGATCTGCCAATTCAATGATTTCATCTTTGGCATAATTTCCAGTTAGTATGAGATCTAATTTTTGTGGTTTTGATTTAATTAAATTAAGAACATCTTCAATTTTTACTAGACCTAAATTTATGGCGTAATTTATCTCATCTAAAATTATAATGTCATACTTTCCTGATTGAATTTTTTCAGTACTAATTTTAATTGCCTCTTTTGCAATTCTTTCATGTTCTTCTCTAGGACTCTTATCATCTATTATTCCAACAAATCCTTTTCCAATAGCAACCATCTCAAATTCTGGTTCTAGTCTCTTAGATGAATACATCTCGCCATAATGCCATGATCCTTTGATGAATTGTATCATGCAGATTTTTTTTGCATAACCTGTCGCTCTCAATGCAATTCCTAAAGCTGCAGTAGTTTTTCCCTTACCTTTTCCAGTGTATACAATAGTTAAACCGTCTTTATCCATAGATAATTCATGAATTATCCAAGTAAAAACATTGAGTATTGTTTAGACCAAATGTATCAATTTAAATAAAAAACTATTCTAATCATACGAATTGAAAATCCCAAGAATTACATTAGCAGGGGCTACTAGCGGAGTTGGAAAGACATCTATAACATGTGCAATTATCTATGCTTTACAAAAAAGAGGCTTTTCAGTACAACCATTCAAAGTAGGTCCTGATTACATTGATCCAAGTTATCTTTCAAGCATATCAAAACATGAAGCGATTAATCTTGATGTTTGGTTAATGGGAGAAAATCAACTTTTGGAGAGCTTTGTATCTAATTCAAAATCTGATATTTCTATCATTGAAGGAGTAATGGGATACTATGATGGATTTGGTGGAGATTCAAATTATGCTAGTACTCAACATGTTGCATCTTTAACAAAATCTCCTGTACTTTTGATATTGGATGCAAGTAAAACAGCTAGATCAATTGCAGCAACAGTACTTGGATTTCAAAAATTTCATAGAAATTCTAGAATTTCAGGAATTATCTTAAATAAAATTGGTAGCAAAAAACATGAAATTTTATGCAGACAAGCACTTGAAAAAACAAAACTTCCAATTATAGGAGTAATTTATAAAAATTCAGAATTACATTTTGAATCTAGACATTTGGGATTGATTCCAGCAAAAGAAAAAAATCTTAAATCAAAAATTGAAAAAACTTCCAAAATAATTTCAGATTCACTTGATATTGAAAAGATTATTCAAATTATGAAAAATCCTACACCACTTACGACAAGATCTAAAATTATAATAAAAAAACCAAAAACTACAATTGCTATAGCACTTGATAGTTCCTTTAATTTCTATTATCGTGATAATCTAGAAGCATTAAGACGTGAAGGTGCCAATCTAAAATTTTTTAGCCCAATATATGATAAAAAACTTCCACAATCTGATGGAATTTACATTGGAGGTGGTTTTCCAGAAATTCTTGGTGATTTACTTGAAAAAAATCACATTATGAGAAAAATCATAAAGGAATCATCTGAAGAAAATACTCCAATCTATGCAGAATGTGGAGGATTGATGTATCTTACAAAATCTATTGATTATGGGAATAAAAAATTTAAAATGATTGGTCTCTTTGATGCAGAAACAAAAATGACCAAAAAAATGAAATTAAATTATACAAAAGGTAAGATAGTATCAAAAACTACTATTTCAGATAAAATACATGATTTACGAGGACATGAATTTCACTATTCGGAATTAGATTCTGTTTCTTCTGATTCAAAATTTGCATATGAACTAGATATTGGTGAAGGAATTAAAAATCATAAAGATGGTCTGATTCAACACAACACACTAGCATCATATGGACATCTCTACTTTGATAGTTCTGATTATGCCAAAATTTTTGTGAGAAATTGTATTAATCATTCAAGAAGATGATTCTGCTCTTACAAGCTTGTATAGTGCATTGATTATTGCAGATGCTGAAGAACTTCCTCCCTTCCTTCCTTTATTGGTGATAAATGGTGTCCCTTCTAATTTACTAAGTTCTTCTTTAGACTCTGCAGCACAAATGAATCCTACTGGAATTCCAATGATTAGTGCAGGTTTGACAATGCCTTCTTTTACCATCTGTATTATTTCCATAAGGGCAGTTGGCGCATTACCAATTGCAACTATGCCACCATCAATATCTGATAATGCTGTTCTCATTGATACTTGAGAGCGAGTTTTATTTTCTTTCTTTGCCATTTCCATTATTTCTGGGTTTGAAATATTGCAAACAATCTTGTTTTGAAAATCTTTTGGATTTTGTTTATTCAGGCCACCAATTACGCCATTTACATCAACTACAATACTGCATCCATTTTTTAGAGCATTCATTGCACTTTCAATAGCTTCTTTATGGAAAATTACTTTGTTTTCTCTTGCAAAATCAAAATCAGCAGTTGAATGAATTACTCTTCTAACAATTGGCCATTCTTTTTCATTATATTGATGAGTACCAATTTCCTCATCAATCATTTGCATGCTTGCATCTTCAATTGATTGACCCTTTCTAGTTTGCATTTTCTACCTCTTTTGCTCTTTCTATTATTAACTCAATCATTTTTTCATCAACTCCTAAATGCTTTGTAACGTATATTTTTTTAATATTAGAATTCTCAAGTGCAGGTAAGAGATCATTATTGATATCAGTTTTGACGTGTGCACCTTCATGTAAGAAATAAAATACAATTACAAGAGCCTGAGGATTATTTTTTTCACAAATCTTAATACCTTCTACAATGTCAGGCTGTTCTATCTCTAACCAACATCTATTTACATTTCTATAATTTTCTTTTAATCCATTTACAACATAATCTAATGACATTTGTGCATTAGGATCTTTACTACCATGCCCAATAATTAGCACATCTACATCATTTTTTGGAATTGTGACATAATTCTCCTGCAATGTTGTAGATATTCTATTCTCAACTAAATTAATCAAAGTTTTATGCATACTCATTGGTTTTGTGACAACAAATTTTACTTTGGTGTCTTTCTGAAATTTCATAACATCTGTAACTGCATTTTTTACCTTTTTTCCAGGATATAGAAAATAAGGAACTATCGTTAGATGATCTATATCTTGTTTAAGACATTTTGCGATTCCATCTTCAATGTATGGCGGTTCTACTTCAAGAAAACAATATTCTGTAAAAACATAATCTCCCTTTGCTTTTATTGCATTACAAATAATCTCCAATTCTTCAGAAGCTTCTCTTTCTCTGCTACCTCTATCTATTAGTAATAATCCACGCTTCAATCTACTATCCTCGCTATGGCTATAGTCAAATTTGGTGGAAATTTCTGTTTTTCAACAATTAATTCTCCGCCAGAAACTTTGATTGCTGCAGCTTCTGATACACTGGAAGTTCCTTCAAATGTTTTGACCATATCTGATGGATTAGGTGCAGAAATTTCTGCCAAATCTTCTCTATTCACATATTCCACAGTAATTCCCATTTCTTTTCCAATATCAACTAGTCCCTTGACATCTTCTGGTTTTTTTATTGAGACCAATTTTGTAATAGATTTTTCACTGAGTTTGAATTTTTGTAAACAAAAATCCAATCCTTCCTTTATGATCTCTTTAGATGTATCCCAATGCAATCCAATTCCTACTACAAGACTGGGAGGTCTGTACACCACAGAATTTTTGAGAAAATCCCCTTCCAAAATTCTATCAGAAATTATTAGATATCCTTTAGCATCAGAATTTTTCATTTCTTCTAAACTATGATGAATTTTTACATTTTTTGGTAATTCCTTACACCAATTATTTTTGCCTACTTCTTGGTAAATTCCTATATTTTCTTCATTTACCATATGTGCACTAATTTTAGTCACTGTAGAATCATCGTCTATTTTCCAACCAAATTCTTTTCCAACAAGATCAACTGCTATTGTTTTATTGACATCAGCTGCAGTGGTAATTACTGGTATGGAATTTAATTTTTGAGCAATAATTTGTGTTAATTCATTTGCCCCACCTAAATGTCCAGATAATACACTGATTACAAAATTAGTTTTATCATCAATTACAATTACTGCAGGATCTGTTTTCTTGTCTTTCAAGTGTGGTGCAATTAGTCTAATTACTGCACCCAAAGAAAATAAACAAATCAATGCATTATTGTTTTTAAAAAGTTCAACAAGTTTTTCAGATGTAGATTCTGAATACCAAATTATTTCCTTATTGTCATTTAAAAATTTAGATGGTGCAAAAATTTCCCAATTTGGAAAATGCTCTTTTAATCTTAATCCTATATTTACTCCATTTTTAGTAATTGCAAGAACTGAAATTTTTTCCACATTAAAAATCACTTAAATTAAATAAAATACCTTACTACTAGAACTTTCTAGCCAAGATATTTCCATCAAAATCAAATAAAATGACATCTAATGGGACTTTTTCTTCTGAATGTTTTCTCATATGTCTATATGTCTCATTGCATATTTCCTCAAAGAATCCTTTAACATTATTTTCTGTAATTATTTCAGATACATGTCTGGCGGTATTTGCCTTCTTTATACTCTCAATTGTTATTTCATTTGCATTACATTTCTTAGCTAACTCTGCCAAGAAATTCATATCTACCTTAGAGCCTTTGACATGTGTTTGTTTTACACCTGCAGCCATTTTGGCCAATTTACCAATAAATCCTACAACATATGCTTTTTTGATCGCTTTTTTTGCACATTGTTGTATTGTATATCCAGAAAAATCCCCCATCTGTACAAAACAATGTTCTGGTAAATCTATAATTTTTTTTGCAAAATCTTCACTTCTTCCACCAGTTGTAAGAACAACAGTGTCATCTCCCATTGCAATTACTACATCAATATTTTGTCTAATTGATGCCGCATATGATGCAGTTGAAAATGGTATTACAATACCACTTGTTCCTAAAATTGAAATCCCATTTAAAATACCAATTCTTGGATTATCTGTTTTAGGACCTAATTCTTTTCCTTTTGGAACAGAAATTATGACTTTGATTCCTTTTTTTAAAAGATGCTTATCTATAATTTCTCTCAAATTTTCATTAATCATTTTTTTTGGAACTGGATTGATTGCAGCTTTGTTTAATTCAAGACCTAATCCAGGTTTAGTAACTATTCCTACTCCTTCACCACCATCAATTTCAATTTCATTAATGTTATCTGTAAATGATAACTCTACTACTATCTCTGCACCGTGAGTGACATCTGGATCATCTCCACCATCTTTAATTACAGAACACTTAGCTCTGTTTTTATCAAATTGGCATAAATGAATTGGAATTTTGATAAAACTACCTTTAGGCAATTCAACATCTACATTTTCAATTTCTGTTTGATTGATTATAGATAGTAATGCAGCTTTGGCAGCTGCTGTTGCAGAAGTACCCGTAGTATACCCAGTCCTTAACTTTTCTTTTTTTATCTCTTCCACGCTAATCATGCCTATTTTGACGTATTAACTCTTCTTTGATATATTTTGTATTGAGATTTTGAGACTAGAACTATGTCTTGTAATTCTAAACGTATCTATCATTATTTCTTTAGAATATATTTAAAATAAAAACTACAGTAGTAGATGATAAAAGATATGCAAGTTGTTGTGACTGGCGCTAGTGGATTTGTAGCAAAAAATGTTAGAAGATATCTCTCAGATAACAATGTAAAATTAATATCAATTTCAAGAAAAAATTTTAAAAAATTTAAAAATGAAATAAAAATTATTACAAAAAACTATGATGAAAAAACTATTTTGCCAAAACTTAAAAATTCTGATGCACTAATTCATTTAGTTGGAATTGGAAAACAAACAATTGATAATGATTACAATCTTATCAATACTGAATTTACAAAAAAAATAATTAATTTATGTAAAAAATCAAAAATAAAAAAAATTGTTTATACTAGTGGATTAGGAGTATCA